>JAGWBT010000087.1:3711-58101 GCA_021295755.1 Candidatus Poribacteria bacterium | reverse complement strand
ACCGAATCTGTCGATGAAAGTCAGATTATCTTGGCTGAATATCAATGGAACGATAAAAAAATCGAGATTTCGCTTGCGGATTTCAGGGAGGCGATTGAACAGTTATCAATCTTCCAGCAGGAAAACTACGCAAGCAAAGCCGGGAAGACAGAATACCTACCAGAGTTCATTGACGAGAAGCTGAAAGTCCTCGCAGCGATAGATAAAGGGTTGGATAAAGATGAAGGTATACTCAAAAAGTCGCAGGAATACAAACACACGCTCTTAATCGAGCGCCTGACGCTAATTGAAGTCGATGAAAAAGTCTTCCTCACAGAGGAGGATCGGCGGCGGTATTACGAGGAACACAAATCGGAATACATTGAGGAAGCAGCAGCACGAGTAACCTGCATCAGTGTCTTGGAAAAAACGCTTGCGCAGGAGGCATTGGCACAAATCAAAGCTGGAGTAGCCATCAGCGAACTGGCAAAAGGATTGTCAGAGAAAGAAAAATTGTTTGGTCCTGGCAGCAACAAGTTGGATCCGGGGAACACCGGACTCTTTACTAAGGACGAATCCGAAGACTGGCAGCCTTTTGTCGACGCCGCTTTTGATATGGAAGTCGGCGAAATAACGGAAGAGATTCTTGAACTTGAGATGGATCACGAAACGTACTACCTCATTTTCCGCAAGGAGGAGCACATACCGACTATATTGAACCCTCCGTTAAGCGTGAGAAAAAACGGCAACGAATCATTGAATGGGTGGCAGAAGTCACCTCGACAAGCGGACTGAAAACCTACCCCGAACGGATTCCTGAATCAGTGCTGGACCAAGAGGAACCGGTGACAAACGCCGAAAGTATTGTCATTGCAGAGTTTGATTGCAACGGAAAGCAGCAGATTACGCTTGCTGAAATGATACAGGACATTCGTGAACTCTCAGAGTATACACCCGAGCGCTACAGAGACAAAGCGCGCCTTGAAGAATACGCGACCCTGATGGCAGAAGGGCGCTTAATACTCTGTCTTGCCAAAGCTCGAAAACTCGAAGACGAGCCAGAAATCCAGAGAAAAAACCGAAGGTATCTCCACACGATGCTAGCCAATAAACTCTGGAAAGTCGAAGTTGAGCAGAAGGTCAGAGTGACAGAGGAAGACATACAAGCCAACTATGAAGCGCGTAAAAGCGAATTCGCCGAAGAGGAGCAGGTGCGGCTAACCTGTATCACGCTTAAGGATAGCGATCGCGCGAAGGAGATTTTTGAATCAATTCAGTCGGGCAAAGATATGGTCGAAGTGGCGAAGGAGTTGTCAGATACCGGAGAATTGACTGGTCCCGGGGCGGATCCCCTCAACCCCGGCGATACCGGTTACCTGGCCCGCGACACCTTTCCGAAGGAGCAGCAAGCCTTTACTGACGACGCCTTTGCAATGGATGTGGGACAAACCACTGATGATATCATGACTGTCAGCTTTCAAGGCAGACAATACTATACAATTTTCCGAAAAGAAGAACATAACCCAGCAGTCCAAAAAACGCTTGACGACTCAGAGGTCCGGCGGATAGTGACAGCGGACACCCAAACGGAAATGCGCAATGCACTTACGAGCAATTTGTACACCCAACTCCGTAATAAAGCGAAACTCAAAATATATTTCGACCGAATTCCAGAGCAGTCAGATAAGTGACAACAACCAGCCACCTTCAGCTTGGGGTACTTACTTCAAACCAATTCTCAACAATGTGCTGTGGATTTAGGGATGCACAGCGAACAAGACTATCAAGGCTTATGTTGCGGTGCACGACTTGACAATTTTAAGATTAGGAGGATTTACAAATAATGCAATCAATCAGTGACAGTCAATGGCAGCAATTTGAGGAGGAAGGCTATCTCCTGCTCGGCAGAGTGATGGACGATGAGGAACTCGATACTTTACAGAAGCGCATTGATGACATCATGATGGGAAAAGCCAAACTCCCCTACGATCAGATAATGATGCAAATTGATGGCAAGACCAGCGACTACAGTAAGATGGAACCAATGACCAAGGGACACAAAGGTCCGACGTTAAACTATCGTAAGATTACGGAACTTGAGCTTGACCCATTCTTCCTGTCGTATATGCAAAAACCTGCCTTCCGGGACATTTGTGCTAGAGCCTACGGTTCCTCTACTCCGATTGCTACCCCGCGTGCAATGTTTATGAATAAGCCGGCGGACACAGGAACTCACCTTCCTTGGCATCAGGATGTATTTCGGAACCTTGACACATTTTCAGACATTATCATCTGGGCGGCGCTCGATCCGGCGACCCTTGATAGCGGCTGTCTCAGGGTAATTCCCAAATCTCATCACCGCATCTATGAAGGAAACTTCCCCACGGAAGAACAGCTGGCAGCCCTCTTCGCGGTGGCGGATCCCGTCAGCCTAGCATTAGAGCCGGGCGAGGGGGTATTGCTGCACGTCAACCTGATTCACACTTCCGCGGTGAATGATACCGGTTTGCCACGGCGGGCATTCAGCGTCGCTTATATAGATGCTGCAGCTAGGACCAAAGAGGGTCAGCCTCTCCCCACTATTTTCGGTGAAGATGCCTTAATCCCTCAATTCAACTAACCAAGCGGATGTTCAATTCCGATGGCGTAAGTGTTCTGAAACCGAAAACTTACGCCATTTTGATACTACCATGCCGTAAAGGTCGGGAGCTGATGACAGCGGTTGTCCGACGAAATCAGACTGTATTGCTACTCCTTGAAGTTGTGCTTACCAGTAGTCGCTAGGGAGTGCAATTCCTCCCTAGCATCACGACATACGCTCACCCCCAAGAATCGCTTGCTCTTCGTTTCACTGAAGGGCTGGCTTCACACCTCAACATATCAGTCAAAACTAATTCTACGGGAGAATAGTTTAATGCGCAAAGATTCTGGTGGAAAATCTGCATACAGCATGGGGCTACTTATCATCTTGATTGCTTCACTATGGCTGGGTTGTGGAAGTGATGATGAACAAGAGAATGGGGACCACCCCGATAAAATTGTCGGTAACGACAATGCGGAAATGGTGCTGATTCCTGCTGGGGAGTTTGAGATGGGCGATCCCTTCAACGAAGGTACGACCTACGAACGCCCTGTCCACACTGTCTTCCTTGACGATTTCTATATTGATGTCTACGAAGTGACCAATGCGATGTACGCTAAATTTCTCAATGAGATGGGGAGGCATGTGGGGGATACCGGTCATATCTGGCTGGATATCGGCGACGGTGATGAGATGATCGAATCGGTTGGGGGGCAATACCGAGCAAAGGCAGGATTTGAAGAGTATGCTGTGGTTGAAGTGAGTTGGTACGGTGCAGCGGCATATGCCCAGTGGGCAGGCAAACGCTTGCCGACCGAAGCGGAGTGGGAGAAAGCCGCTCGCGGTGGACAGGTCAAGGAACGGTATCCGTGGGGAGATGATGAGCCTGATGGGAGTCAGTGCAACTACGCGGATAAGAACACAAGCTATTCTTGGTCAGATCCGAACGCTGATGACGGCTACCAAACAACCGCTCCTGTGGGGCTATATCCTCCAAATGGCTATGGGCTATACGACATTGCTGGAAACGTATGGGAATGGTGCGTAGATGAATTGGATGTAGAGTTTTACGAAAACAGTCCGAAAGAGAACCCGGTGTCAGGTGGAATTACACTATTGATGCCTGATAACTTTAATAGTATTAGGGAACGCCGCATACTTCGCGGAGGTTCGTGGCACAGCACTCCGGAGATTCTCCGCGTGGCGTACCGCTACAGCAGTGAACCGGCGGTCACGCTCAGTTACTTTGGCTTTCGTTGTGTAGTCCCTGCTGACCCTTAGTCTTATTTTAACTTGTGGGCAACCCGCGTTGTGATATTCTCATGCCATTATTTCATCATTTGAAGAAAGGACCGAATAATGACAGGTCCCCATGAGTGGACGCCTGCTGAAGGTAGTCTACAAGAAATATTAGAGAAATATCCAAATCCTCTCAATGCGTTGGTATCAGGCGAAGTACCGGCGATTGTCCTCCGCCAAGTTTTCAATCCGAATCACTGCGCGGGTCTCATAGAGAGGCTCTATGAACGTGGCTTGGCATACGACCCTCGCCCAAATGAAAACAGCGAAGAAAGTAATAGACCTGTGTACGTTGGTCCCGCCTTTGTTAGGTACAGCGGTGATCCCGACAAGCTCTTCGCTTACGCCGCCGACACCCACGAACTTTTCAAAACCCTCTTTAACGGGTACGATAATCCAGTAAAGACCTTCTACGAGATGTTGTCATGTCTGGCACCGGACAAGCGGGTGATGACCGCTCGTGAACCGGACGGACGTCTCTATGGTCCCGCCGTTTTTCGTGCCTACTATGCCGATAGAGGACACGGGCCGCACTTTGACTCCGTAGCAAAGCGGCAGAGGTTGTTCCATTATCAGGTTGCGCGGTTCCAGCATCAGTTTGCTGGGGTGATGTGCTTCCAGAACTCCGAAAAGGAGGACGAAAGCGGAGAACCTTTTCTCTACAACTGTCCATGGACCCCCGCCGTGGGGGAATATATCACCGCAGGCACGTTTAGCCAATATGTCGCTGACCAAGGTATCCCCCGTGTTCAAATTCAACTTGAGCCCGGCGACCTTTACTTCTTCTTCTCTGAAAACATCCATGAAGTACCGCCGGTGATAGGTGAGAAACCGCGCATTGTGCTCGCTGCCTTTTTTGGCATGTCCCCGGACGATGAAGAAATTTTTGTCTGGTCGTGATGATGCTATTGTTACTTTGCACTATTGTTAGCCACTGAAAGGACAAATCAATGAAAATCACGAAAATCGAAACATTCCAGATTGAAACCCCACGCTATTACCAAAAACACCCCGTTGACACAGGCGAAGCGCCATCAGGTCACGTTGTCGTGAAGCTGCATGTGGCTGACGGGCTTGTAGGGCTAGGAGAGGCACCGGACAGCAAGGCTGATGATCTGGGCGCGCTAACAAAGCGCTACAACGATTTGCTGGTTGGACGCGACGCCACTCGGATTACCGAGATTAATGAGTTGATGCGGGCGCAGGACTTTGAGAGTACAGTCAGTAACGCACACATAACAGCCGCCATCGACATCGGATTGTACGACCTCAACGGTAAGGCGCAGGGCGTGCCAGCCCACAATTTAATGGGCGGAAAAGTGCGAGAAAGCGTGTACTTCTGTTATCCGATTATAGGGGCGCACCTAGAGGATGGCTTTGAGCGGAACGCCAGCTACCTACAGCGGTTGGTGGATTTGGGACATCATCTGTTTCGCTACTACGTTTCAGGAGACAGTGATCTGGACAACCGGTTCATCACCGAGATGAAAGCCCGTTTTGGGGACAAAATCAAACTCAAAGCCTTCGATTTTTCCGGACGTTTCAACGATTGGGAGACCGCCCTGCGCTACGCAGACGTGTTACGTCATCATAATCCGTATAATTTTGAGCAACCATCAAACAATTTGCGAGTGTGCGCCGAGTTTGTCAAGCGGATGGATACGCAGGTAAGTCTGCACATCAGCAACCTAGAGCAAGGCTATGAGGCCATTGAGCGCGGGGCATGCACCGTCCTTAACTTGGCGTGGATCTGGTATGGTCCGACCTACGAAGCCGCGGGCTTCAAAACTTTGCTTTCGACCGATCAGGATTCAACCGTAGGCACAGCCGGTGCGGTGCATCTAGGGGTTTCGGTGCCCAACCTTGATATTCCTGCTGACCCTGCTGGTCCCCTACTCTATACAGTTTCACCTGCTAAAGTGCGCATCCGAGCTGAAGAAAGCCACCTGTATCCGCCAGAGGGACCTGGCTTGGGCATCGAGTTGGACGACGACAAGATGAGGGAACTGACAGTCGCCTCCGCATAAATACCTCCAACACGCGTGGGTTGGGTTGAACGGTTAAACGTCAATCCCTATCAAGTCCAATAGAGGATCGGTCGTTTAACAACACCTGTTGATACACAGATGGGGTGAAACCCAGTTCAGTTTTTCATCGGAAAGTCTCCTTTTCAAAAGTTTATTTCATAAAAGTAATCTTTTGTACCATCCCGATTTTATCGGGATGATCCCAATCCGCAAACTAACAGTTTGCGCTACATTTTCCAGATTGCCCGATGATTATAGCGTTTACCGAATTAGCAACATCAAAATGTCAACGCACCCTAGTTATATGCGGCGCGATAATATTGACCCCTATACCCGTAGGTCGGGCATCCCCGGCCTCGAGATCCTCTCGGACTTGCCCGACCTACAAAGCCTCAGCGGGGGCGGTATGTGTATAGAAATTGGCAACCCAATTCGCCCAAGCCCCAGTTGCTTTGAATCCCGATTTATCGGGGCGGGGCGATAGGTGTGTCGTAAAATTGGTTGTTTCTAATAGATGTCGGGTATGAAAATCAAGTTACTGGTGGTCTAGAAACTTACGTTATTATAAAAATCGGTTTTTTAGGAGAGTATGATACCAAAACCAACTATCAGCCAGCCTGAAACACACTCAATCGAGATTTCCCGATTTTTACACCTGCCTTCAAACCCAGTGAAAAGATTGAGTGTCAACTGCACGCAGAGGCGGAAATACCAATCCAACAGTAGTATTTGTGGGGTATCTATTGCCAAATGCCTACTATTCATCGCAGTAATAGGCATATCACTCACATTCACCACAGTATCCCATACAGAAGAATATAACGAAGCACCGATGCTGGCAGAGCTTGTCAAACAGGGGAAACTTCCACCGGTTGAAGAGCGGCTTCCGGAGAATCCACTGGTTCTGAGTCCACCTGAAATTGGTAAGTATGGGGGGACTCTGAACCGCGTGTGGCTCGGTTTTTCAGATAAATGGGGTGTTGAAAAGTTGACCGGAGAATCGTTGATAGAATGGTCCGAAGATGGCACTGAAATTATTCCCTGTGTTGTCACGGATGCACAAATTTCCAATGGAGGTCGTGTATACACTTATCATATCCGAAAGGGAATCAAATGGTCAGATGGTCATCCATTCACCACCGAAGATATTTTGTTTTACTGGGAGGATGTCCAATTTGATAAAGATATCCTAAATGTCCCCGGATTTCAATATAAATCGGGTGGTGAGTATGGGAAACTTAAAGTGTTAGATGAACATACCTTTCAAATAACCTTTAAGGAACCCCATCTATTTTTTCATACGCTGATTGCAAATTACCTCGGTTTTACCTCATATCCGAGACACTACCTCAAGCAGTTCCATCCAAAATACACCCCCATCGGCGAGCTGAAAAAGAAAGCAAAAAAAGCCGGTTTTGATACGTGGCTTCAACTTTGGTCCGCAAAGTCCAGCAGCAGTGGACAAGGTTGGTTTGTTGGTAATCCAGATCACCCAACGCTTTTCGCGTACAAAGTCACGCAAGCAACACCGGAACGTCTTGTGCACACCCGCAATCCCTACTACTGGAAAGTTGATAGTGCCGGCAATCAACTTCCCTACATCGATGAAATCGTCCATACTTTGACAGAAGACACCACTATGCTGAATCTGAAAGCCGCCGCCGGCGAAGTCGATTTTCAGGGGCGGCGGCTCAGTCCGAATAATCTTCCCACCTTTATGGCAAATGCAGAAAAGAATAACTTTGATGTGGCGCTTTACGATACCCACATTGGTGCACTGCCCGGAATATTTATAAACCAAACGGTTGAAGACTTGACGCTGCGGAAAATCTTCCAGGACGTGCGTTTTAGACAAGCACTTTCCGTTGCCATTAATCGTGAGGAAGCCAACGAACTTGTGACCATGGGATTGCTAACACCAAGGCAGGCTTCGTCAGCTTCAAATAGCATTTTCCATCGTGATAAATGGGCGAACAATTATGCACAATACGATGTAAAACTGGCAAACCGTCTACTCGATGAAATGGGACTCAAATGGGATGGGAAATATCGCTTACGCCCAGATGGAAAGAAACTCACCGTCGTTGTTTCCTGTTATCAAGGCTGGCTCGGCACTGAAGATGTTGACACAGCAGAAATGCTAAAGGAATATTGGGGTAAGATTGGCGTTGATGTGGCTGTTGATAATCAGGCTCGCGAGCAGCTTATGCCCAAGTGGGCAGACAACAAACTTCAAATTGGCCTCTATGTCTATTTTCCAAGTTACTCCACCATGGTGCATTTTGTCCCTTATGCAACAGATTCGTGGTCCAACTCGTGGGCACCTTTGTATTCTCAGTGGTACCATTATGATGGAGAACAGGGTGAAAAACCTATCCCTGAAATGCAAGCCCTTTTCGATCTCCACCAAAAAATACTTGTCGCAGAAACCGAGGCTGAACAAAAGCGACTCTTAGAACAAATCATCCAGAATCATATTGATAACTTATGGGTTATCGGTGTTGTAGGTGATGTTCCCCAACCCATGATTATTTCAAAGAGATTAGGTAATGTTTCAATGGAAGGCGTGTATGCACTCGCCTACAACAGCCCGAAAAATATTGCATACGAAACCTTCTATTTCAAAAATTAATCATAGTAGGTACGGAGGCAGTCATGGTGTAAACTCTCACAAGTATAGTGAAAAGCCAAAAAAATAAACCATGATAATACGGTATATTATCCAAAGATTGCTTTATGCGATCCCAACGCTCGTCTTCATTTCAATAGTGAGTTTTATCATCATTCAATTGCCGCCGGGAGATTTTGTTGATTATATTATGGCTGAAATGGCAAATGATGCGAGTCGGCTTGACGCAGACTATGAAGCGCAACTGCGAAAGGAGTTGGGGGCTGACAAACCTGTGTATATTCAGTATCTCTTATGGATGCAAGGTGTTCTTGTCGGTGATTTTGGCGTCTCCTTTATGTGGAATAGACCCGTTAACGAAATCATTTGGGAACGATTAAGCTATACGCTCCTCATCGCTTTTGTTTCATTAATCTTTACCTACTTGCTGGCAATCCCGGTTGGGATCTATGCAGCCACACACCAATACTCCTTTGGGGACTACACGCTCACATTCTTGGGTTTCATTGGCGTGGCAACTCCGAATTTCCTTCTCGCACTTGTACTGATTTGGATATTTCATCAATATTTTGGAATAAGCATCGGCGGCTTATTCTCACCTGAATTTTATGATCAGCCGTGGAGTTTTGCCAAATTTCTGGACTTTATCAGTCATTTATGGGTTCCGATAATCGTGGTCGGTACAGCTGGAACTGCTTGGTTAATTCGTATCATGCGCGGAACACTCATGGACGAATTAAGGCAACAGTATGTTATGACCGCGCGAGCTAAAGGGGTCAGCGAAAGACGTCTTCTATACAAATATCCTGTGAGAATGGCGTTAGTCCCCATCATCAGTGTAATCGGTTGGCAACTTCCAGAAATGATATCCGCGACAGTCATCACCTCGGTCGTCCTCTCCCTTCCAACAATTGGTCCCATTTTCCTAAAGGCACTATCAGGGCAAGACATGTTTCTCGCCGGATCCATCGTGTTGATCTTGTCATCACTGACAGTTGTTGGAAATTTTGTTTCTGATATTCTATTGGTTATCGTTGATCCGAGAATTCATTTTGAATCAAATTAGGCAATGATTTTCTTAAAGAAAAGAAAAAAGCGAGAAAAAACGGAACAGGATAACAATCTATATTCAGCTTTATCTCATCGCCAACTGATTTGGATTCAATTCAAAAAGCACAAGTTGGCGCAAATCAGCCTAACCCTATTAGCTCTATTCTACTTCATTGCTATCTTCTGTGAATTTTTCGCACCATATCGGCTTGGAGATCGGCACGCCAAATACACCTACTTTCCTCCCCAAGATGTCCACTTTTTCGACGAAAATGGTTTTAACTTCAGACCATTTGTGTACGGTGTTAAGCGCACAATCGACAAAAAAACTTTCCAGAAGATCTATGAAGAGGACAAGACAAAAAAGTATCCTATCAGACTTTTCGCTCGTGGAAACACTTACAAGCTGTGGGGATTATTTGAAACCGACATACATCTGTTTGGTGTTGACAAGCAGGGAAGTATATTTCTGCTAGGCACAGACCGGATGGGAAGAGATCTGTTATCTCGAATTATCTACGGTGCTCGAATCAGTCTCTCTGTAGGAATCATCGGTGTATTGCTTTCGCTTATAATTGGTTTATTCCTTGGCGGCATTTCAGGCTATCTTGGCGGGATTTGGGACATTGTCATACAACGTGTTGTTGAAATACTCCGCTCTTTCCCGACTATACCACTTTGGATGGCACTCGGTGCAGCGGTCCCACCCGAATGGTCGCCGGTGTTGGTATATTTTGGCATCACAGTGATTCTCTCTTTTATGGGATGGACAGGAGTTGCAAGGGTCGTCAGAAGTCAGCTGCTTTCGCTGAGGGAGCAAGATTTTGTCATGGCGGCTAAGGTCAGTGGTGCTACAGATGGCTACATCATTCGGCGTCATCTGATACCCGGCGTATTTACCTATATCATTGTACATTTAACGCTGGCGATCCCTTGGATGATTCTCGCCGAAACTTCGTTGAGCTTTCTCAATATAGGACTTCGACCGCCTGTAACGAGTTGGGGTGTTTTGCTCAAAGAGGCTCAAGCGGTTACCACCGTTACTCTATACCCGTGGATTATTACGCCTGCAGCGGCTGTAATTGTCGCGGTGCTTGCCTTCAATTTCGTGGGTGATGGCTTGAGAGATGCGGCGGATCCGCATCGTCATTAAGAACCGCTAATGATCGCTAAGGTGGCCAAAAAATTTGACTGAGTGAGTATATAATGTTGCCAGTGCTTGAAGTGAATAATTTGAAAACGCATTTCTTCCTCGATGAGGGCGTCTTAAAAGCCGTCGATGGGGTCAGCTTTAAGGTCTCTGAGAAACAGACGCTTGGAATTATAGGCGAAAGCGGCTGCGGCAAGAGCATTACTGCCCAATCAATCCTACAAATAGTACCGCACCCCGGCAGGATTGTTGATGGAGAAATTATCTTATATACAGACGGGGAGGAACCGGTTTTTATTAATCAGCTAGATCCATTTGGGAAAACGATTCGTGATATTAGAGGCCGTCAAATTGCGATGATCTTTCAGGAACCCATGACAAGCCTCAGTCCGATTCATACCGTTGGGGACCAAATCATGGAAGCCCTTCTATTGCACGAAACCCAGAACCGAACAGAAGCACGCGACATCGCACTGGACATGCTCAATCGTGTAGGTATCAACAACCCATCCCAAAGAATAGAAGAACTACCACATCAGCTTTCTGGCGGAATGCGGCAGCGCGTTATGATTGCTATGGCGTTATGTTGTGAACCGAAATTACTAATCGCTGATGAACCGACAACCGCTCTGGATGTAACGGTACAAGCGCAGATCCTTGAACTGCTACAAGAATTGCAGGGGCCATCAGGGATGAGCATGATCTATATTACACACGACCTCAGTGTCATTGCTGAGATTGCCGATGAAGTTGCGGTGATGTATCTAGGGCGAATTGTTGAACAAGGACCAACCCGCGAAATCCTTGATAATCCACTTCATCCTTATACACAACGGTTATTGAAAAGTGTGCCTAAACTGGGTCACAAAGCTCGTTCAAGGCTTGAAACTATAGAAGGCAATGTCCCAATTCCCCTTGACCCGCCTCGGCGATGTGGATTCTTTTCTCGCTGCCCTGAATCTAAAACAGGGGTTTGTGATGTAGATATTCCAGCTCTACTAGAGAAAAATAAAAAACATTCGGTCTGTTGTTTTCTACACAGTGACGAAATCGAAGGCGTTGAAGGATGAATCAAGAAAAAGGGAATGCAAAACGGCTTTTGGAGGTGCAAAACCTCAAAAAATATTTCCCTATTACGATAGGTTTCTTAAGGCGCGAGGTGGGTCAGGTCAAAGCGGTCGACGATGTGAGTTTCTCTATCGATCAAGGCGAAACCCTTGGCCTAGTAGGAGAAAGCGGTTGCGGAAAGACAACCTTGGGGCGTAGTGTTATACGGGCGATTGAACCGACTGATGGTATCGTGAAGTTCAGAGCCGACGGAGAAATGGTCGATTTGATTTCGCTGAACCCAAAAGAGATTCGAGAAGTTCGTCAACACATGCAGATGATTTTCCAAGACCCTTACACATCGCTTGACCCCCGTATGACAGTACTAGAAATTGTGGGCGAGCCTTTGGAGGTAAACGGTATAGCCAAGGGGGTCGAACTGGAAGAACGTGTCAAGGCACTTATGGAAGTCGTTGGTCTAGAGGTCAAATACCTGAAACGTTACCCTCACGCATTTAGCGGTGGTCAACGGCAGCGTATCGGTATCGCAAGAGCATTAGCCACAAATCCAAAGCTCGTCGTATGCGATGAAGCGGTCAGTGCCTTGGATGTCTCAATTCAAGCCCAGATTCTCAATCTACTCCTTGACCTCCAAAAAGATTTACAGTTAACCTATCTATTTATTTCGCACGATCTTTCTGTGGTCGAGCACATTTCCGACCGGGTTGGCGTGATGTATGTCGGAAAATTGGTCGAGATGTCAAAGACCGAAGATCTATTTTTTCGCCCCAAACACCCCTACACCGAAGCACTGCTTTCAGCGGTGCCAACACCCGAAGGAGACAGTAAAAATCGACGGATTATTCTTGATGGTGAAGCAGCAAACCCGGCTGATATCCCCAACGGTTGTCCGTTCCATCCCCGCTGCAGATATGCCGAGGATATCTGCAAAACTGAACCACCTGTTTGGCAAGAGATACAGCCTGACCATTTCACCGCCTGTCATTTTGCCAAGGAATTGGTACTAAAAGGCGTAGAACAATATGGAGACTGATGGTAGTCAAGTTTGACACCTTCCGTGGCGGTAGGCGGAAGCCGCAAAAACAACGAAAAAGTTGGCACACTAGGGAACGATTTTAGGTGCGTTGATATGGAGTCCTAACTATGCTCACCGACGAACAAATCAACTTCTTTAACGAATTCGGATTTCTTGTGTTTCGCCAGTTGTTTAGTCTACAAGAGATGGAGACCATCGGCAGCGAGGCGGAAATTGCCTTGAACGAAATTTACCAAGGTCGCGAAGGCGGTCCCCACGGCAGTTGGGTGCCACTTCTTGGTCCCTCCACTCCTTTCAACGCTTCCCTGCTTGAGGACGAGCGCTTCTACGGTATTGCCACCCAACTCTTTGACGAGAACATAATCGGCTTAAACACCGATATGCTCTGGTGGCAGGCTAATACAGGCTGGCACCGCGATCTGGATGTGCCGGGGAACACCGGATTGAAATTCATCTATTATTTGGATGCGCTTCAAGCGGAGAACGGATCTTTACGCGTCGTGCCGGGGTCCCACATAGAGCCTCACCACACCAATGTTCCCGAAGTCGAGCCTCTGCGTCTCACCCCAAAGGATGAGGATTACATGCGAAAGGTAAGAGCGCTAGAAATCCAGCCGGGTGACCGCATGCTTCCTAGTGTAGCCGTGGAATCTGAGCCGGGTGATGTAATCGCATTTGCTATGCCTTTGTTACACGCTAGTTTTGGAGGTGCTCCCAATCGACGCTTCGGTGCGACTGTATATTGGGTTCCGTCAAAAACCCCAGAGCAGGCAGATGCTCGCCGCAAAGAAGCGCGCACCATACACAGCAACCACTATCGTATGTTCAACTACCCGATTGATGCACCCTTTTGTCACCCACACTGGATCGAAGGCGCTCAAGGAAATCCTGTGCGCGAACGTTGGATTGAATGTTTACGTGATCTGGAGTGGATCAGTACTTCATGAATATTATCATCAGCGATAATCGAGATTTCATATCAATTCCTGCATCGAGATGACAGATAACTGACCTAAGAAAGAATCACTTTGAGTCCGACAGACAATCGTTTTCCTGCTTCAACCCGCCGCCCTCAACCAGAAATCCGTTGGCGTGTAATCTGGCTGGCGGTGGCTATCATCCCCTTTAACAACTATTGGGTCTACGCGATGCTGCGGTGGGCACAGGGCCTCCCGACGACTATGTCGCTCTTCTTCAATGTGATTTTTATCTTTGCGATTCTGCTTGTATTGAATTATGGAATTTCCCTATATTCGCCTCGCTTGGCATTGACGCAAGGCGAACTGCTGACGTTCTACACCATGCTCTCCGTCGCCACTGCAATCGCCGGTGCAGATTTCTTCGCCGTAATTATCACACATATCGCCGGCGGCGGCTGGCTGGCAACTGAGGAGAACGAATGGGCGACATTGTTTCACCGTTACTTCCCCGATTGGCTAGCATTGACCGATAAAAACAGCCTCACGACCTATTTTGTCGGTGAATCGACCCTTTACCTTGACGAACATCTTCGGTTATGGTGGAAGCCCGTCCTTTCGTGGTCTGGGTTTATCGTCGTCCTTGTTTGCACGGCATTTTGCATCAACGTCATTATGCGGAAACAGTGGATTGAGATAGAACGACTCAGCTACCCAATTATCGAACTCCCGCAGCAGATGACAACCAAGGGCTTCTTTCGGAATCGGTTGATGTGGGCTGGAGCGATCCTCGCGGGCGGTATGGATATCGTCAACGCGCTGCATTTCTTGTATCCGTCCATCCCAGGACTCGGTGGCGATTTCTTCGATTTGCGCCCCTATTTTACTACGAAACCGTGGAACGCTATCGGTTGGACACCCGTCACGCTCTTCCCCTTTGCCGTTGGGATGGCATATTTTATGCCGCTCGATCTCTCCTTTACGTTCTGGTTTTTCTATATCTTCTGGAAATTTGAATTGATCATGGGGAGTATTCTCGGGTTTCAGCAGATCCCCAATTTTCCCTATATCTTTGAGCAATCGTTTGGCGTCTGTGTCGGCGTGCTGATTCTGGTGTTTTGGAGTGCGCGCCATCATATACGAAATGTGCTGATAGGCGCATGGCGCGGCGATAAAGCGTCTGAGTCTAACGAACCGATTTCTTATCGTACGGCAGTCCTCGGAATAATTATCGGTTTCCTACTGTTAATCGGGTTTTGGGTCGTAGCGGGGATGTCGCTTTGGGTTGCTGTCCTAGTTTTCATCATCCATTTTATAACCGTGACCGTTACAGCCCGCATTCGCGCCGAGCTCGGACCTCCCCTCCATGATCTCCGCAGGATGGGACCTGATGTGTTAATTCCACAGATGTTTGGCATGCGGCGAGTCGGTCCTAGAAATCTCAGCCTGTTTGCGCTCGTATTTCCTTTTAATCGTGCTTATCGGGGTAATGCTATGCCGCCGCAACTGGAAGGACTGAAGCTCGCCGAGCGGGCGGGTATCTCAACGCGTCGCGTCGGATTTGCGATACTAATCGCTGTCGTCATCAGCCCGCTGCCCCTGTTCTTGGGTGGATTGCAGCTCGGCTACGAATCCGGTGCAGTGGCGTTTTGGGGCGGCGGTGTCTTTCGACGGACTCAGGGCTGGCTCACCAATCCAATGCCTGTGGATATCCTAGGAATCTTGGCAATGCTCTTCGGCACACTCTTCACTTTCGCTCTCACCGCCTTACGTCATCGTTTCGTTTGGTGGCCCCTCTATCCCGTTGGGTACGGCATCACAGGGACATGGGCGGTCAACTTTTTTTGGTCCTCGGTGCTCGTCGCTTGGGTGATTAAGTTGTGCATCCTCCGCTTTGGAGGCATAAGGACGTTTCGTCGCCTAGCACCGTTCTTTCTAGGAATGTTATTCGGCGAGTTTCTACTCGGAGGTGTGTGGGCGCTGATTGGTGTGATTGTACAGAGACCGATGTATCGATTTATTTGGTGAGGGCTAAAATCTCTATTGACTTTGTTCTCGTCCGCTATCATTTCCAATAGGATGTCCAACTGACGGTGCCGCTTGACTTTTACTTACTACAATTTATAATGAGAACAGAGCTGTATGTCACTTTCATAAAGTCCATATTGAGTTTAACGTTGTTCTTATCACCTCCATTGGAGGCTTAATACAGTGCCCGAAACGACCTTTTTATCACACTGTGCCTCATTCCGATCAATATTTACTTCCTTATTCAACTCGAAGTCGTCCGTTATACATTTCCCACGCTCGTCCATCCGCTATCAAATGTTATTTTTATTCTGTTTTGGCTACTTCTGATTGGAGCCCTCCTCAAGAAAATTTCTCCCAAGCTTGGAATTAGTTCGTCGGAACTTCTGACGATCTATGTTATGTTAGGGATCGTATCATCTCTCTGCTCGGGTGACTCGATGCAGATTTTGATCCCCCTTTTGGGGCATCCCTTCCGTTTTGCAACACCTGAAAACCAATGGCGCGAACTGTTCTGGAAGGAACTTCCCGCTTGGCTCACCGTCCAAGATGAAAAGGCACTAACCCCCTATTACGAAGGAGGATCCAGTTTCTATATCAAACGGCACCTGTATGCCTGGCTCCGTCCCGCTCTGGCATACGTCCCATTAATCTTTGTCCTGATGTTTGTGATGCTGTGCATTAATACGTTGTTACGGATTCAGTGGACGGAACGGGAACGGTTGACCTACCCAATTATTCAACTTCCACTGGAAATGACAGACACTAGTAACAGGTTCTTCAAAAATAAGCTGATGTGGCTTGGCTTCAGCATCGCTGCGTTGATTAGTATAATGAACCTGCTCAATTCGATTTACCCCGCGGTTCCCTATATTCCCGTCAAGCGTCAGAATTTACACCAATTTTTCACCGTCCGCCCTTGGAATGCGATGGGCTCCTTCCGGGTTTCGTTTTATCCCTTTGTCATTGGCATTGGGTTCCTCATACCCCTGGATCTCCTCTTTTCATGCTGGATGTTTTACGGAGTCTATAAGATCGAACTAATGGTCGGTAACATAATGGGATGGCGCAATCTGCCGCGTTTTCCCTATTTTAACGAACAGGCATTGGGGGTTTACGTTGCACTGCTCGTATTTGTCTTGTGGATCGGCAGAGTCCATTTCAAAGGGTTGGTGCGCCATCTGCTAGGCTCATCTTCACTTGATGATTCCCGTGAACCGATGCCGTATCGCTTGGCAGTCGCCGGCATAGTAATTGGATTGATATTTTTGATGGTATTTTCCTACAGAGCGGGGATGTCCTTGTGGGTTACTCCGATCTTTTTCGCGATTTACTTTCTAGTAGCGATAATGATTGCGAGGCTCCGTGCGGAATTGGGTTTTTTAGTACACGATTTACATTATATTGACCCGCACAATACGCTCGTCACCGTATTTGGAACACGCCGCCTCGGATCGAGCACATTGACCGTCTTTTCGTTATATCAGTTTTTCAATCGCGCCTATCGGGCTCATCCGATGCCACCACAACTAGAGGGTCTGAAAATCGCTGAAAGGCGAAATATCAATCCGCGTCATATAGCTGCAGCGATTCTACTCGCCACTTTAATTGGGTCAGTGAGCGTTTTTTGGGTGTTGTTAGATAGCTACTACCGACACGGCGCAGACACCGGGTACTATGGACCATGGGCATTAGGGTACGGACGAGCCATCTATAATCAACTCGAAATATGGCTGAACTATCCCCAGGAGACAGATGTTCCAGCTATCGCTTTCATGGGAGGCGGACTCGGTTTCGCAGCACTACTCATGTTCCTAAGAACGCGCTTTCTGTGGTGGCCCCTCCATCCACTCGGCTATGCCATGGCAAATAGCTGGGGAATGTTCAATCTGTGGGCTTGTCTCTTTGTTGCATGGGTAGCGAAAGCAATCATCCTACGTCACGGCGGACTTAAGGCATACCGACAGGCAATCCCCTTCTTTTTGGGACTTGCCCTAGGAGACTATATATTCGGCAGCCTTTGGAGTATTATAAGTATTGCAACCAACAGCACTCTGTATCAATTTTTTCCCTAGTGGGCAGAGATAACATCGACCTGCTTGTCGTAGATATCAACACATATAGTTGGTGAGATGAAAAATATATCGACAGACTCTCAAAATACCCGTTTTACCCTAACAGAGAATACCCCTGTGCCCTTCCAGAGTGGTTTAACACTTAAATCATTCGTTATCGCTTTCCTGCTGATTCCAGTCACCGTTGCTTGGATCATTCAGCTTGAAGTGGTTCGCCATACCTTCCCAACGCTTGTTCATCCGCTCTCGCATGTCATTTTTACGCTCTTCTGGCTCGTTCTGATTGGGTGGATATTCGGTAAAATCTCACCTAAACTCGGTCTTTCCCAACAGGAACTCCTCACGATTTACTTCATGTTGTGTATTGTCTCTACCCTTTGTTCGTACGACTGTATGGAGATCTTTGTACCGATTATGGCGCATGCGTTCCGGTTTGCCAGTCCTGAAAATGAATGGCGTCAGCTGTTTTGGCGACAACTTCCAGAGTGGCTTACCGTTCACGATGAAAAAGCGGTGACGGCGCTTTATGAAGGTGGGTCAAGTCTTTACATTGAGAGGTATTTGAAGGCGTGGCTTGGTCCGGCGGTGGCGTGGATGGCGTTTATCTTCGCATGGATGGTTGTGATGCTATGTATCAATGCGCTGTTGCGAATTCAGTGGATTGAGCGCGAGCGGTTGACCTATCCGTTGACCCAACTCCCGTTAGAAATGACCAATCCGAGGTTAGGGTTCTTCAGAAACAGATTGATGTGGCTCGGTTTCGGCATCGCTGCGTTGATTAGTATTGTGAACCTGCTCCATTCTATCAACCCTATTGTCCCATATATCCCTGTCAAACGCCAGGGCATCAGTCACTATTTTACCACCCGCCCTTGGAACGGGATGGGCGGTGTGCAAGTCGCGTTCTATCCTTTTGCTATCGGGATCGGCTTTCTTATACCACTGGATCTCCTATTTTCATGCTGGGCATTTTTCTGGATCTACAAGATCGAGCTGATGGTTGGTAGCATCATGGGTTGGCGAGGTCTGCCGCGCTTCCCTTACCCTGCTGAACAGGCTTTCGGTGTATATATGGGGCTGCTAGGATTCGTCCTCTGGACTGGCAGATCGCATATCAAAGGACTGGTGCGTCATCTCTTCAGTTCCCGCGCCTCCCCGTCGCAACTCGATGATTCCGGTGAACCGATGCCATATCGCCTTGCTTGCGCGGGTATCCTGATCGGGCTGATTTTTCTGATGGCATTTTCCTACAAAGCAGGCATGTCGCTGTGGGTGATCCCAATTTTCTTCGCGATCTATTTCTTGCTATCAGTAATGGTTACGCGACTAAGGGCAGAGTTGGGGTTCCTAGTACACGGTTTGAAATACATCAGTCCACATAACATGATTGTTGTCGGTGTTGGCACATGGCGACTTAACACTAGTACGCTGACCGTCTTTTCGCTGTACATGTTTTTCAATCGCGCCAACTGGGCAAATCCAATGCCGGAGCAGCTGGAAGCCTTGAAAATCTCGGAAAGGCGACAGATTAACCCGCGTCATACAGCCGTTGCGATTCTGCTTGCGACAGTGATCGGATCAGGGGTAACCTTTTGGCTCTTGTTGGATATCTACTATCGACATGGCGCGGAATCTGGATACTTTGATCCCGCCGTATTGGGATTTGGGCGTGATGTCTATGTGCAGCTTGAAAATTGGCTGAACTCTCCCAAAGAGCCAGATCGTCCAGCGCTTGCCTTCATGGGCGGCGGGCTTGTACTTACTGTCTTGCTGATGTTTTTGCGAGCGCGTTTCCTATGGTGGCCGCTCCATCCGCTCGGCTATGCCACAGCACAGAGTTGGGGGATGGCGAACCTTTGGTGCTGTCTCTTTGTCGCTTGGGCGTGCAAGGCTATCATCCTGCGTTATAGCGGATTCAATGCATATCGACGCGCAATCCCATTCTTTCTCGGACTCGCGTTAGGAGACTATATCTTGGGTAGCCTCTGGAGTATTTTGGACATTCCAACGACTATCTCTTTATACCTATTTTTCCCTTGATATAATCAAGTTACTATCTATCATCTCTGCTTGGCTTGAATAGACATATCCAAGCCATGCCCACAGACAGTGGATTTGGCAATCCACTGCAAGTTGCTTTGAATCCCGCTTGTCCCGATTCATCGAGGATCTTATCGGGGCGGTGATTGGTTCGGTTTAGCTCTCATTCTCCTAGCTTGCAACGTTTCCTATAAATGACAACTTGCGTTAATATGTGAGTGTGTATCGCTTTGAGGCAAAGTCTTGGTCAATCGAGTCGCTTCAGATACTGTTTGACGATGTCTATTCCCACAAGATCACTATACGCTGTCTGTATTCGATCCGTAACGGGTCCCGGTACACCGCCATCGCCAATGGTTGAACCGTTGACAGAGGACACGGAGCAGAGACAAAAACTAGTAGAAGTCACAAAAGCCTCATCGGCTGTGTAGACATCATAGAGATCGATATCTGCCTCTTGCACCTCAATGTTCAGACCTTGGGCGAGTTCAATGACAGTCTCGCGGCTTATACCTGCTAAGACATACTGTTCCTTTGGTGTAATGACCACCCCGTTTTTGACAATGAAGAAATTGCTTCCGAAACCTTCGGATATATTACCGTTGATGTCCAGCAAGATAGAGAAGGCGTCTGGGTTCTGCGCTTTTACCTCCTGATCTCCAAGTAAGAGGTTGATGTAATTGTGCACCTTGACCCTAGGACTCATACACTCAGGTGGTGTCCGTCTTATCGAAGGGATGACAACGCTCAAACCGTCTCGGTAATACCGTGCCCGCGCAGCGAACGGTAAAGGGTTGCACTCGATGATTACCGTCGGCTTATATTTGCCCTCTCCCGCTAGAACACCTCTGCTGATCCGCTGTATCACCCAGTAGTCATCGCCTGGTCCTAACAGGGGCTGATTTGCCGCTAGCACCTGTGTAGTCAAATCTGCCATCTGTTGCTGGGGAATTCCCGGATCTAGACGCATATATTTTAGCGAATCGTACAACCGATCCAGATGTTCCTGTAGTTTGAATATCACCCCACCGAAGGTGCGAGTCGCATCGAAGACCGCATCCCCGGTCACAAATCCCTGATCTCGGAAGGATACCTTCCCTTCGCTCTCTGGAACTATCTCTCCATTGATGTATACCATACGTTCTTGATCCATATCGTTTACCTACTCCTTTCAAGTTGCTAGGGACTCTCCGAAAAGTCCGCTGCTCTGCTGTGGAAACTTCTAAATTTTAACAAATATGTGTTAAACGTCTTGATAGTGGAAATATTTTCTCGGAAGGTTACGCTATCGATTGACTGTGGTTTTCGGCTTAAAATGTAAGCACTTCCCACACTCTATCAGGACTTCCAGTCAAATATCACACCCAGCAGAGCCTCTGGCCTGTTCTTCATCGTCTCATAGATGCGCGGTGCTTCTGTTATCGAAACCCGATGCGTCACCAGCGGTGCAATTCGGATGGTACCCAACCTGACAAAATGTAGAAGGATCTGTAGGTCTTCGAGTGTGAAGTGAGATGAGGATTCAATTGAAGCTCTTTTGGAATGAAGCATGCTTTGGTGGAACTTCGTCTCGCCCCGACCAGCCAGCGCACCGATGGCTCCATATAGGGCAAGCAGGTCATTCCTATAAATATCTTCAAATAACGTCGGTGCCCCACAGGCATCAACGATGCGGTCATAGGGAGCTCCGTGCTTCAGCGCCTCGTCTTCAGATGGCTCTGAGACGTTTATCACCCGGTGTGCGCCGAGCGTTCTGGCAATCTCAAGCCGCCGAGGATTGAAAGCGCCGAGGGCGCGCGAGGCCTGTGCCACAGATTGGCCAATAAGCCCCAAGCCTGCCACCCACACATTATGGGCGGGGCCAACACGGAGGCGTTTGGAGTGCTGCATTCCTACGCCGGCTACACCAAAGAGGGCGCAGAATTCACGCTCGACATCGTCGGGAAGTTTGATGCAGAGTCGAGCTCTTTCGTTGGTAGTTTCGACGTTTACCAGATGCCATCCACGGTGGCCCCCGTGGACGCCGAGAAAGACGACATCACCCACCGAAAACGCTTTGACCCGATTCCCTACACCGTCGACAACGCCGATGTGCTGATAGCCGGCACGAGTGGGATAATTTGTTCTACCAAAGTCATTCATCAACGCATGCCGCTCGGTACCATTGGTCACACCTGAATAGAGCGTGCGGATCCGTATCTCTGTTGGGTCTGGGGCTGGTGGCGGTCCCAGATCAAAAAATGCCATTTCACCCTGTACCGGAAACTCTATGCCAATATTCTGCATTGCTTCAACCTTTTGATTAAACCGTGTCAGTTACCCTGCCCTAAAGGATGGGGCTTCAACTGCTAAGAATTTGGTGAAGGTTTGAAACTTTCGCAAGGTTGGATGCACTTGCCCTTTGAGGATAGTTCGGCATTCAACCGTAAGAGTTGTTCCTCTGGAAATTTTGCGCGTTACCTCCTGCTTATCCGGCGACAATTTCTATCGTTCCGGAAGCAGCGATGTCAATCCACCATCGATCACAAAATTGGCACCGGTGATGTTGGTTGCTCTCTCGCTACATAAAAACAGCGCCAATTCTGCAATTTCTTGCGGTGATGTAAAACGTTGGGTTGGATATTGTGAGCGCCAGACCTCCCATTGTTCGTCTTTGGTACGGTTAAACAGTTGCGCTGCTTGGTCAACCGCTGCCTCCAATAGTGGCGTCTCCACCGATCCGGGCGAGATAGCGTTGGCGCGGATGCCGTATTTTGCCAAATCTATGGCTTCACTCCGCGTGAGCGACAGCAGCCCGGCTTTGGTCACTGAATAGACCATCGCATCCTCTTGGTTTGCCAAGCCCGATACCGAAGCAATGTTGAGGATAGCACCACCCTGTCCTTTGATGTGTGGCACCGAATACTTTGCCATTAGAAAAGCGGACGTGAGATTGATGGCGAGCGTCTGATCCCACCTTGACAGCGAAAGTTCTTCGACATCTCCCGGACAATCGACAATGCCGACAGTATTGATCAGGCAGTCAATCGTCCCGAAATTTTGGGCGACCGTCTCACAAAAACTGCGTACCGAGGCTTCATCTGCGACATCAATAGTTTCGCTGTGAACGGTTGCACCTGATTCTCGGCATTTTTCAGCGGTCTGTGAGAGTTCATCTTGACGGATGTCGCAAAGAGCTAACGTCGCCCCGGCAGCCGCAAACTTTTCAGCGATTACCTCTCCGATGCCTCCACATGCGCCAGTGATGATGACTACCTTGTTCTTGTAGTTTTCCAATCGCTTCGCTCCGTTGTGCGGTTAGCTATCTATTTCATCGAAATTCTCGTGCCAATAAATGGCTTCAATCGCACGATACTTTCCCTCTGTTTCAAAATTCATGCTGTGAACCTTGGGTACGCGCTGATCCGTCCGATTACTGATCGCTTCCGCATCGCCGATGTAAAACCCAGCGTGTCTACGAATACCGCCGTCAGGAAATTCTGTCGGTTCCCAGACGAGGACACTGCCAACTTCCGGTTCTTCTATCTTGTTCCAACCTGACCGCTGGAGATTCGCCTCTAGTCCTCTAACGGTCGTGTGTAGGTCATCTATCAGTTTACAGTGGAAAAGCACCGATGAAACGAAATAGGCACAAGAAAGTATTCCATCTCGCAGGATATCTGTCTCTTTCCCGTCAACAGAAGCATATAGATTTCGGAATAATTCCGAACCAACGCTGCGGTGAACCATCAGCATATAATTCTTAAAACGGCTTAACTCAACTTTTTGCGCCAAAATATTCCTCCGATTAGAGGCTTATGTGATCTCTCTTGAGCGTATCTCGCTCCATTACGGGAGATCTGACTTATATCCCCCAAACAAGGCACGCCCCTCCGTCTGCCAAAAACATTCCACATCAACAAACCCAATGTTTTTAAGCCAAACAACCTGATCTTCAACCGTTCCAAAGGGATCGTGGCTGTCGCGTATAGGGTCATCGAGTTTTCGTACCAAGTCGTGGTTGGCAAAGCAACCGCCCGGTTTCAGCAGTCGAAAGATTTCTTCGTACAACATCTGTTTGCGCTCATCAACCACATGGTGGATAGCTCGTGAGGAGACCGCCGCATCGAACTGTCGATCCGTAGGCAAGGTTGCCAACCAATTCGGAGAATCGAAGTTCGTGACAATGAACGAGAGTTGATCTTGCCACTCTGCTAGTCGTGCTTTCCCATGCTTTAGCATTTCCCCTGACCCATCGACGCACACCACCTGTGCGTTTGGATAAGCAGTCAGAATCTCGCGTGTTACAATTCCGTATCCCGCACCGAGATCTAACACCTCAATAGGTTCTTCAGCGCTGCATCGAATCAAACCCACGAGCGCGGTAATCTGTTCTGCCCGTTCCGGGTCTGTTTTGTCGCCATCTTCTATCCACTGGCGAACGTATTCGGGTGAATCCCATTCGTGTGGCATCGCATTTCTCCTCTCAATCAATCAGGACTGGCTAGGTTAACGGATTACCTTACCCGGCCTTGATTACTTAGCGAATCGCTGCTAGCACGTGTTTCATCAATTGGTCAATACAATCTGACTCTATCCACCGCACTACAACCACCAAATCATTTTCCGGTTCAATCCAAATCATGTTCCGTCCAGCACCCAGAGCACAGAAACTCGTTTCTGGTGCGCTTGGGAATAGCTGCCTATCCGTATTGAGCCACCACATATAGCCATAATCCGGTTCAACCGGACACGGTGTGGTCGCTAGATCTATCCACCGCTCAGAAAGTATCTGCCGTTCACCCCAGCGCCCACGTCGCAGAAATAGATAGCCGAACCGCGCATGATCTCTGGTGCTAATCCAGACTCCACCACCCCAGTGACCACCACCACTGACCGACTGCATCTTCCGTCCATCAATTGTCAGCCACGAATTTCGGTAGCCATGCCATCGCCAACTATTGGAAGCACCGATAGGGTCCATCACGTTGTCTTTTAGCACCTGCGGCAGCGGCTTGCGCCAAACACGCAGCAGAGAAAGCGCGAGCCGGTTAACACGGACATCATTGTAAGCAAAGACGCTGCCGGGGGCTGGAAGCGCATTATCAGGACCCCGCTCTCCCTGACTGTCAGCATAGTCGGGTTTGTCCCAAAGCGTCCCCTTCCACTCACTCGTTTGTTGAAGCAAGTGATGCCAAGTAATTTGGGCGTTGTGTGGTGAATCGAATCCACCGTCGTTTACATAGTCTCGGACAGGTTGATGTACGTCTCGAATCAGGTCGCGGTCTAACGCTAGTCCTGCTGTCGTAGACAGATAACTCTTGGTAATACTAAACGTCATGTCGGCGCGCTGCGTCTCGCCCCATTCGGCGATAATGTAGCCGTGCCGCAAGATAAGTCCGTTAAGCGCGGCCCGGTCTTTTATCGATCCAATGACCTCGGGGTGGGATTCTTCCCTTTCCATCTCGGTATAATGCAACCGTAGTTTACGAGACCATGCGGTTTCGACCGTCTGGGCATAGTGAATTGCCTCGTTGAGAGAGTCAGGATCAACACCCACATCCTCAGGTTTTCTGCGCTCCCAATCGTCCCCTCGTTCCGGATAGTATATATTTTGTGAAAATTGCATTTAAGACCTCCTATTTAATTTCTATACTCCACAAGAAGCACCTCGTGGAGACTTACCGCTGGCACCACAACCGTTGCAGCGGCGCTTCCTGACACCTCTAGATTTGTCTCCTGTAGCGGCAATCGTGCCGATTTCACCGCGAAGTCATTAAACCGAACCCGAATATTGTGGATAGGGTTCACCTCACGGAGCGACAAAAAAGTGGTCATCTCTGCATCGTGTTTCTCACGATTGGTAATACGCCACGGCAGGAGTGGGATGGGATTGTTGAGCAGATGAATCATCAACTCATTCGCATCTCGGTGGGCAGCGGTTACCTCAATAGCTTCCGGCATCTCAAACTCGATAGGTGGAGGTGTTTGCTTCACTAAGTCGATGATGAGCCGTTTCAGTGGCGGGTACGGATTGTTCATATATGCGCCACCCACATCACCGCAGATATAAATCGCTTTGCCTTTCCCATAACGGTTCATTGTGATAGCCGGTTCGGGCGAATCATAGTCCATCCTTGGGTCAAAATCCTTCAGCAAGCGTTCCCCTTCTAGACAGCTTCGTGTGCAAAGTACATGGATGTCCGCATCCGGCAGAACGGACACCGCAGATTCCTGACCGTAAAAACAGATGACATGACCGAATTGGCGCGACAGCTCTGCATCTTGAGGGACGTATATGATACCGTGGTCATTTGTGCCTCCACGTGTTCCTCTGTACTCCACGCCTAATACATCGGAGAGGGCAAATTTTCCACGCTCACGTCCAAGCTCGTCGAGCAGCGAAGTCTCATGGGTGGCGATGAGCGTGCCACCTTCATGGACAAATCTTCTGATAGCCTCGCACTGTTCGTCGGACAAACACGCGCTGTTTGAGAGAAAAAGCAAGCGATATTGGGACAGCGTCTCGTAGTTCAGTCGTTCGTCCAAAACGAAGTCAAACAACAGATGTGACCGATTCAATATCTCGTAGGCACCGTAAGCGTCCTTCTGCCCAATCTCGTGGAAGTAGGTTTGTCCTGTGTTCTTGGGGATCTCCGATGGACGAAAATCCCGGTTCTGCTGTGAGTAGTGGAGCGCGACGTATTTGACCGTATCGCCTTTGATGTAATCGACCCGTTTCTTAAATTCGCTGAAGACAGACTTAACCGTATCCTTATGGAGAATTGTCGGTCCATCGAAAGGATTGCCGCACGGGGCACCGCCGTTAGCGATGGCGGCAAGGCCAGCGATTGCGGGGGAAAACGTGTCAGGATAAGGTGCACCGCCAAATCCTTGGAGTGATTGAGTGACGTTCCGGAAGAGACCGAAGGGGGTGCCAGTTGACCGTAGCACTTTTGCTGTAAAGTTGGGTTCGCGTAGGGAGCGAAATGTCTCCACGAAGAAATAGCCACCAACATCTTCCAAGTGGAATGAGTTGAGCGGGTGACCGTCTGACCAGTCGGCAGTTGGTCGAATGTATGAATTCATGTCAAGGATGACATCCGGATGCTCTGCCCTGATCTGCCGGAAGAGATGGTGCATAAAATCCTTCATCTTCTCATAGCGCCAGTTGACAAAGTGTCGGAAGTCCAGAGAATCAAAGTCAACCTTTCGGGGAATTTCCAACCCCGTCTCTTCCCGAAACAGTTTTTCACAGTATTCACAACAGCAGGAGGGGTAAAAAGGACGCTCTTCGTGGGACCCGTAGTTGGTGTCGTCGAAATAGAAGCCATCGAGGTCAAGATTGTCTAACCATTCAATGAGATATTCCGGTAACCAGTCCCGATACGGTGAGTTGAAGCAAAACCAGCCCAGATTTTCGATTTCAGGTTCCGATTTATCGGAATGCTCGGAACGATGTCTTCCATCATCCAGAAACTGCATCAACCACTCCGGATGAAGCGGCTTGAGTGGTTTGGTGTATATGACAGGATAGTAGCTGAGGATAAGGATGCCCCGTTGGTGCGCCAGTTCCAAGAATCTAGGCAGGCGATCGTTGTCAACATTGGGAGGTGGCGGAATCATCTTTGAGCGAAAGCGGGGCGTACCCCTGTTGATCTCTCCATCGACTACCTGCACTTCGACACCAATTTCATCGATGAAGTCCACCCACTCCTCGACGGACAGTCCGACATATGACTCCCCCGGTTGCACACAACTTGGATAGCACTCTATGCGGCATACACGCTTTTCGTAAGGCTTTTCTGCAAGCCTTTGCGCGGTAGACCCAACCCGATTCACTTTTGGTCCTCTGTCCTCTGCGTTCACAGTATATCCCCCTCAATACTCAACCCAACATGGTTCTAAACCCTTCTTGGGTTATCCAGTTAGCCTCCCACGCTTGCTTTGGATACAATTGTTCCCTCAATAGCATTCAGAAACTCGATGACTTCGCTGGTCGCCGGTTGGGTGTTCTGAAATTTGGATTGATATTCTTTGAGGATCTGATTTAGTCGTATCAGATCCGTTCGACGATCTGCGGTCGCTTCTCTGACACGCTCAAACTGAGAGCCGATTTCTTCAACGGATACACCATCCGGTTTCCGCAGCCAGCTGCCATCCGGAGCTTTCATCAACAGGTGCGCTTCGATAGCGTTCAAGGCACGCTCCGCCATCCAATATCGCGCCCCCTCAGGTCCATCCACCCTTTGATAAAGCAAGGCTCCGACTGCGGCAATAATTATCACCACCACGAGCCCGGTGGTCGCCATACGCCGATAACAGCCCTTCCTCTGCGCCATATATCACAGTTTCCCCTCGCGGATTGTTAAATCTGCTTGCAACTTCCGGTTAGCAATAACCATCGTGCCGTGTGTATCGAAAAGTTCGAATTCGCCTTCGATGACATCAAAAACAGCAATGTCGGCGACCGTCCCAATTTTGAGATGACCGAGTTCAGTCTCACGCCCAATTGCTCTTGCCGCAGCAATCGTTGATTTTTCAATGACCTCCTCAAGCGAAAGCCCAAGATTCAAGAATTTTGATAACGTTGTTGGGAGATCATAGACAGGACCGTTGATGTTGCCGGAGTGCAGGTCTGTACTAATGACATCGGAGATGAATCCCTGCTCCATCGCACGTTGAGCAACTTCGTAATTAAAACTCCCGCCGCCATGCCCGACATCGAAGATAACCCCATCTGTACGCGCTGCCCACGCATCCGGGATAACCCGTCCTTTATCATCAACGATACAGTCACCGTTTCCTTGGAAGCAGTGGGTGACGACATCGCCGGGACGCATCAGTTTGAGAACAT
Source organism: Candidatus Poribacteria bacterium (assembly GCA_021295755.1). Taxonomy (NCBI): domain Bacteria; phylum Candidatus Poribacteria; species Candidatus Poribacteria bacterium. The sequence goes on along the minus strand of JAGWBT010000087.1, from coordinate 29,386 downwards.
CGGGGAGCGGAACACCCGTCCCGATGTGCACCATGACGGATGTATCGGCAATTTCAGCGGCTTCAATTGCTAACTTCAACGGTTCAACACCATTATCACCGACTTGGGATTTGCCTTGGCGCACTTTAACGCCGACAGTGATTTCCCGATTCTGCATGAGCGTGTCAGCGACCTTCTCTGGATGAGCGTACTCAAGTTCGTGCATTTCACCTACGGGTCCATAAACGAGACCGATGCCAGAGATATGGATATAGGTTAAGATGTGTGTTTGCGCCGGCTGTGCAATATACTCCCGAAACCCGGGGAATGTCGCCCAGCCTGGGCTGCCAGCATCAACAATTGTCGTGACGCCAGTCGTTGTGCAGACCGGATCCGCTTTAACCCCCCATGTCGTGACACCTGCGTAGACATGGGCATGGATGTCCACTAAGCCGGGAGTTACATGCTTCCCGTCAACGAAAACCGTTTGCGTCGCCTTCCTTGCAGAAATATCCTCCTCGATTGCTGCAATCTTTCCATCAATAATTGCAACGTCGCGCCGGTCATGCAATTTCTGCGCGGGGTCAATAACGGTTCCACCTTTGAGCAATATGTCATATTTCATTTAGATTATTCCTCATCATTTTTTATCATTTTTTTCTGCTTCTACCTCATCACCATACTTCTGAAATCGGCGGTACACTTTTTCGTTAAAAGCCCAAAAAGAGAACGCAGCTTCTTGACTGTGGAACGAACCGGATGCCATAAATTGAAATTCCTTTACGAAATCCACTGTCATATCCGATGATTTTTTACTATCTGATGCCAGAGATAATCAAGAGGAAATCCTGCTATTTCAAAATCATATACTGCCTCCGATGGCACTATTGGCACACCGTCTTTGAGCGCATAAACATATACGTTTGTAATGGCAAATTGACTCTGTTCGATCGCCTTAATTACCTCCAGTGCATCTCTCATCTGCCAACTCGGTTCATCAATAAAGCTTGCTTTGATCGCTTTCGTGATGAAATACCCCGGCAATTGTTGCAAATACAGCATATTGGAATTATTCAGATCAAACTTACTCATGATCATTTCCATTCTCCACGACTGATCCTACGGAGGTCCACCGGGTAAGTTTGTAGCCTTCACACTATCCTCGGGTATATTTGACCTCGGAAGGATTATCCACAGTATTACACTCCCCGCTTATCTCCCCAAATATCAACGTGAACCCGCGGTGAATAGCGATAGCCGTGTTCCTTACAAATGTCCACAAGCCACTCCTGTTTGGGTGCCAATTCTTCGGGGGTTATGCCTTGGGGCATCAGCACAATTGTTTCTGTGGGGATGGGGATTTCTGCCTGTAGTGCTTGAATCTCTTCGATATCCGCAGGCTGATCAACGACAAACTTAACTTGGCACTCGTACAAGTCAAGGAATTGCCGGATGACATCGGGGCGGATACGTCCGCGCTCATGTCTTTGAAAAAAGCGATTGTCGCTGGGTGGATTGGAGTTTCGCAGTTTGGGGCTCATGGAGATGAGGTGCGCCGCCACAGGTGCAAAAACGGTCGCATTCGTCTCAATAGTGATGTGGTGACCACGTTCGTCAAGCGCTTGGCAGAGTTGGGTCAACTCCTTGACTTGGATGAACGGTTCACCGCCCGTGATAACAACATGCTTGCAATCGTACTTCGTGATCGCTTCGACTGCTTCTATGAGGGTGATGTGCTTATTCTCTGGATTCCAAGAGGTGTAAGCTGAATCGCACCAGTCGCACCTTAGATTGCAGTAGCTAGTCCGAAAGAAAACGGAGGGTACGCCAACCAGTTTGCCCTCGCCCTGAATTGTGTGGAAAAATTCGCTGTATTTCATAATTAGAAAGACAAAGCCAATTTGAGTTGTTGGGGCGGGGTTGGGTGTCCGACCTGATACCCTTTCTGAAGCTTGTCGTGGTGAAGTCGGGCCCACTCCTTTTCAGCTGCCTCAAGGTGGGAGTCAAACACCTTCTCCGCTTGCTGAAGACCTCCATCACGACGACCATAGCGGCTAATGACAGAGTAACCATTGTCCGTCAACGATTGAGCAAGGTAAAGATGATAGACCTTGTCCGATGTTCCCTCCTGATAGTAGAGGTGTGCAACTCGCCTTGAAAGTAATTTGTCATCGAAGGGAAGGAAAATTGCCTCCTTTGAAGGGAAATAGAGGGAGGCATTCCAGTCTCTATTCATACGGGACTGGTAATTTGTATAAGCGAAGGTGCACAACTGCTTTTCGTCTGCCGAATGAAATTGTACCCGCTGTTCAGGGATTGAACAAAGTTCATCCAAAACGACTGGCAGCCTTTCTCGAAGAATTTCCGGCGTCTCTTGGATTGAGGAGTGTGCCACCTCCAGCCCTGCTGCTTGTGCGTCTTCCAAGAGTCGCGCCTTCCAATCCAAGAAACTCGCTTGAGAAACGCCGGCGGTGTAAAACTCCAATCTCATCTATTACTCTCCTTTTTTCAAGAAAGTTGGTCGTTTTCCGGCAGATTTCTCAAAGCGATTGATTCATTGGTATATCTTAGGTGGGAAGTAGAGGAAGGCAAACTTTTTAATCCTTCATGTGAAGAAGTTTGCCTTCTGTGTGATACTGCCTCTAGGGGTATCAGTCCACAAAAGCTAGACCGTTCCCTCAATGAGTTCAATCTGCACGTTATCTGGACCCTTGACGAAAGCGATTGGTAAGCCAGACGGTTTAGCATCTTCAATCTCGGCCCCTTTTGCTTCCATCTCTGCAAGGGTGGCATCGAGGTCTTCTACTCCAAACGCCAATTGATAAACGCCCCAGCGTGGATTGCCGCTGGTCGGTTCCACTTCCATGTCACCAAATTTCGGTGAAAGGAAAATTTTCTCTCCACCAATATTCATCCGAACGATTGGCAAACCGCGTACCTCTACCCGCTCCGTAACTTCGCCATTGAGCATCTTTTCGTAGTAAGCAACGGCTGCTTCAACATCTTCACAACGCAGATGAACGTGATGAAATGTGTATCCCATTTTTATATCCTCCTAAAGAATGAAATGTTGTCTTGGTCGAAGACTATATCTTGACCTGATACAGGGATTATTATAGACTAAAAGCAGAGCGGATGTAAATATAATTCTCTGTTGGTGCCCAGAAATTCTCTCAGCTTGCTTTTGAATCTGGATGAAATTCGGATTAGAAAAGAGATTGTGCGTGTTGCAGATACCCTTGGATCCAGGGGCGTGTTCGATCGCTCATTCCGGCAAAATAGTACAGATCCAACCAGAGCGTCAGCCCGCGTAGGAAGGCAAGCCGCAGGTGGGTGGGAAGCATAGCCCTTTCGGTTTCAGATAATGGGCAGATGCTTTCGTAGGCGCACAGAAATATAGATTGCTGATTTGAGGTTAGAGGGATATCTTGATAAACGGCGGGGAAGAAGACCAGCGCGTAACCCAGATCATATAGACGGAACGCGGGGCAAGCGGTATCCAGATCTAGAATTGCGCGAATAGTCCCACCATCAAACTTGAGATTTTGGGCGCGGTAATCGCCGTGTATGAGCCATTCCTGTCCGTATTGTGTATCGTGTCGTGCACCCACCGAACTCTTGAGAACTTCAACCTCCTGAATCCATGAATCAATTTGGGTTGGTGACACCAGATATTTTTCCACAATGGGTTGGAGACGGGATAAACGCTCCTGCAGTTGTATAAAAATCTCGGTTTCTAGGGGAGGTCTGGCAAGTTGGATCTGGGGTTGAAGTTGGCGGAGTTGCTGGTGTAAACGTCCGAGCATTGCCCCCGATGTCCGCAGCTGCTCCGAATTCGCAACGTCGTAGTCAGATCCCTCAATGAATTCAGAGAGGGCATACACCTCCCCTATTTTCGGGGGCTGGTCGCATATGCTGAACGTTTCTCCACTGTTATTCGGCAATAACCGAGGAACAGGAAAATCTTTCTGATGCAGAAAGGTTTGGACAGCGTGCGTGAAGGCGATTCGTTGAAGGTCGGATTGTGCAGGGGACTTCTGATTCCGCGCTGACTTATAGATTTTCAGAAACAATGTTTTCCGATTGGTTGCAAGACGCATGGTTGTGCTCATTGCGCCGGTGCCGATTGGTGTCGCGGACTCGATGGTGAGGTCGTAGTTCTGACGGATGGATACCTGAATAGCGGTGGCAAGATCAGAAAGCATAATGGGAGTTTGCTATGACACCTGCGGCAGCATCACGCCCTGCTTTTCGTAAGTTGTTCGGAGTTGACCACAGGCGGCGGCGATATCTCTACCCTTACTGAACCGGATCGGTGCGACATGGTGACCGTCTGCGACAATGCGACGGAATTGTTCAATCTGATCGAGTTCAGGACGTTGAAAATCGGCACCTTCAATCTCGTTGAAGGGGATAAGGTTTAGCTTGCACGGCAGTCGCCCCATCAGTTTACGGAGGCGTCTCGCGTCTCCAACACTATCATTCACACCGCGGATCAGGACATATTCAAGCGTGGCAGGTCGTTGCGTGGCGAGCGCCCATTCCCGTGTGGCATCGAGGACTTCATCAATTGGGTATTTAGTATTGATGGGCATCAAGCGTGTGCGGACTTCGTCTATTGTGGCGTTTAACGAGAGAGCGAGATTGCACTTAAGCTGTTCGTGGGTGAATTGTCGCATCCGTCGGGCTAAACCGGAGGTGGAAACGGTAATCTTCCCTTCAGATATTCCTAACCCGTTTGCATCCGTCATCAAGCGAATTGCTTTCACGGTCTGATCATAGTTTGCTAGCGGCTCCCCCATCCCCATAAACACAACATGCGTCACACCTTTTTCGTCGTCTAGTTCGCGTTCGATTGCTATCAATTGATCCAAAATCTCTGCCGCTGTTAAATTGCGGAAAAATCCCATCTTCGCAGTCGCACAAAAGTCGCACGCCATCGCACACCCTACCTGTGATGAAACACAGACCGTGATACGATCTTGGTCATACATCAAGACACTTTCGACCTGACTGCCATCAGTGAGTTCAAACAAGTATTTGACTGCCATGTCGGCATTGGAAGTTGTGCGCGTGAGGACATGTGCACCGCTGATGTAAGCGAGACTTGCCAACGTCTGTCTTAGCTTGTGCGGCAAATTGGTCATTTCCTCGAATGTCTCCACCCGTCTGCTATACATCCATGACATCAGTTGTTTCGCACGATATTTCGGTTCGTCCCACTGTATCACTATATTTTCTAGCTCAAGCAGTGTCAACCCTTTCAAGTTGATTTTGTCTGTCTGTGGAGATTGTATTGTCATGGTATTATTGACGTACTCCCACACCCTCAAGGGGGGATTCTTATAATTGTGCGGTCAAACACGACTGCGAACCGAAGTCCGTCTTACATATCGCTAACGCAATGGACAACGCCCTGCCCACTCCCGTCACCGGGAACTTTGGCGAGGCTATAGGGGATTCCAATACCTGTCGGCATATCCTAACTATTGTGAATTTGACCCCTACTAATAGAAAGTGGAATACCCAACCTCTAAAGACGAATTGTACCATATTTCACTTGTAATTTCAACATTTCTTGGCTAACTAACGGGGCTTGGCTGACTACCATCCCCAACCTAAAGGAAGGGATCTTGTCAGCAAGATTGATAACTTGTGGCTAGTAACCCGATTGCATGGTCTGAATGGATTGCACAAGCCACAGCACCTTGGTGAAAGGTGTCTTGGATTGTCATAACTGCTTTGAACCGGGGCTTCTCCGGCAAATCGTTTGTTGGTTCCTCACTCGTCAAGTTTTTGTCGCAAAAGCTGGTTGACCATCTTCACTTGACCGACGAGGAAACCGATTGCCTTCTGCTTTCCATCTCGGTAATCTTGTGCAGGACCTGGATTTTCTTCGATAGCCTGATCGACGATTGACTCGATTGCAGACGCGTCGGAAATTTGATTGAGCTGCTCCTGAAGTTGGAGGAGATCGAATGGATTGGTAACCCGTTTCTCCAAATCAATGACAATGTCGGGCTTTAAAAGCTCCTTCAAATGATCAGTCTGTTTCGTTTTCGACATTGTAGCTATTCCTCCGTAAATTGGGTAAAACCGTAATAGATCCCATCTATGACGACACCGACTTCACCCTGATTGGTTTCTCGCCCTAAACGCATCAAAAATGCTTTCAGTTCTAATAAGGCAAATTCGGTTAAGTCGTTAGGATCAGCAAACGAAAGAACCATTACAGTGGTCTCAAAAAGAAGCTGTTCACCGCGTGCATCATCGCGCCACACACCTTTACCGGGTGGGAAAGCAGTGCCTCCTCGAAAGAGCCGACCAACAACACTCAAGCTTTCATCAACCCAATACACCTGATCAATTTCATGACCATCCCGATCTTTACTCGGAATAAAAAGGATGACTTGAGAACTACCAGACGGTGTGTCTACCTGCAAAATGTTGGCAATCTCAGCCATTGTTTGTTGGTGCCTTACCCGTCAAGTTTTTGTCGCAAAAGTTGGTTGGCCATCTGTGGGTCACTTGACCGACGAGGAAACCGATTGCCTTCTGCTTTCCATCTCGGTAATCTTGTGCAGGACCTGGATTTTCTTCGATGGCCTGATCGACGATTGACTCGATTGCAGACACGTCGGAAATCTGCGAAAGCCCTTTCTCTTCAACGATCTGTTTTGGAGTTTTGCCGGTTTCAAAGACATCGGGTAGGACGGATTTAGCAATTTTACCACTGATTGTCTGATCTTTAATTAGCTGAATCAGTTCGCTGAGGTGAGCGGGCGTTACTTTAGCCTCCTGAATCTCTATCCCTGCATTGTTCAACAGCCCCGACAAGTCACCCATGATCCAGTTACTGCCCGACTTTGGATCACTGCTGAGACGTGCTGTTTCATCGAAAAAGTCTGCTATCTGTCGTGTGGCGGTGAGAAATTCTGCATCATAGGTAGGAATATCGTACTCTTCGACAAAACGTTTGCGGCGCTCGGCGGGTAGTTCCGGCAACGATGCTCGAATACATTCAACTTCTGCTCCATCTACCTCAAAAGGAACAAGGTCCGGTTCAGGAAAGTAGCGATAATCGTGAGCTTCTTCTTTGCTACGCATGGGTGCTGTCCTGCCGGTGTTGATATCAAACAGTACAGTTTCTTGGACAACTTCCTCGCCCTGATCGAGAAGCCGTGCTTGACGTTTCTCTTCGTATTCCAAGGCGGTCAACACATGCTGAAATGAATTTTTGTTTTTTAACTCCGTTCGTGTTCCTAGTTCTTTGCTGCCGACAGGACGCAGGGAGATATTCGCATCACATCGGAAACTTCCCTCCTCCATGTTACAATCGCTGACTTCGACATACTCTAGAATTTCTTTGACAGCGCGCCAGTAGACAATTGCTTCTGCGGGGGTGCGGAGATCCGGCTCACTAACAATCTCTAACAACGGCACACATGAACGATTGAAGTCTACATAGCTCTGATTTGGATTTCCTGTCACATCCGCATGGACTAACTTTCCGGCATCCTCCTCTAAGTGAATACGATTAATGCGAACACGCTTCGTTTCGCCATCCAGTTCATAATTGACATAACCGTCGTAGGCGAGGGGTAGATCATACTGTGAGATCTGGTAACCTTTGGGCAAATCTGGATAGAAATAATTTTTCCGATCGAATTTGCTGTAAGACGCGATTTTGCAGTTCAGGCCTAAAGCGGCACGGATTGAGAATTCGACCGCCCGCTGATTCATCACAGGCAGCACACCGGGCATCCCCAAACAGATTGGACAGGTTTGCGTATTTGCCTCGGATCCAAACTTAACCTCACAGTTGCAAAAGAGTTTGCTGTTTGTCGATAATTCAGCGTGAATCTCCAAACCGATAACGGTTTCGTATTTGTATGCCATGTCTTCTCCCCAATCGGGATGTCGATTGAAAAACCGATTGATATTAACTCATCTTTCTTGTAACCATCTTCGCGTATTCAAAGGCTCATAGTCCTTCCAAAGCGCAAAGTAAAGCACTGAACCAATCAGGGATCCGGTTTCGCCGACGGTTCCGAGGACCTGTTTCGCTTGAACGATATCACCCCGTTTCACAGATATATCTGACAGATGCGCATAAAGGGAGATGTATCCATTCCCGTGCATAACGACAACTGTGTTACCATAGCCTATAATTGATTCGGAGTCTGCAACAATACCATCTGCAACACACCGCACCGGTTTCCCCTTCTTTGCTTTAATGGTGATACCACGGTCAGTGGGCGTTTGGCTCCGCACAATCACCCCGACGACGGGCCAAGGGAGTTTGCCAAACAGGGCCGGCCGAATGCTTTTAATCGCCTGCGCCTGTTTTGTAAGATGTTCATCACTGGCGATTCCGAGTCGTTCCTCCAACTGTGCAACAGCAGCTCTTAACTCCTTTAACGCTTGGTTATGAGTTCCTTTCTCTGTCCGGTACTTATGTAGGAGTTGTTGGCGTCTCCGTTCTTGGGCGAGCAGGAGTAAACGTTCCGCTTGCTTTGCTTTCTCTGCTTCCTTTGCTAATTGGATTTGGTGAACAATTTCAGTGGATTTTTGTGCAATTTCTTTCTGTCGAAGTTGTATCTCCTTTAACATATCTTGATCTGCTTCGGCGATAACCCCCATATACTTATACTTTTCCACAAGATCCTGCATATCCTGAGCACCAAACAATATCCTCAAGAAGTGTTCATCTTCCTTATTGTAGCCTAGCTTGTAAATCGCACTAATCCGCTTTATCGCACGTTTCTTTTGTTCCTTGTCTTGAGAGAGCAACTCCTCTAATTCTCTTTGAAGTTCCGCAGCCTCAAGTGTATGATTTTCAATCTCTTGTTGATACCGGGCGAGTTCTTTTTTGTTAGTGGCTAACTTGGTTTCAATTTCTTGTAGTTTCTGTAAGATCCCTTGTTCCTTTTGGATAATCGTGTTTCTTTGTTCTTCTAGGCTACGCTTCTCCTCCTTCTTCTCTTCATGTTCCCGCTGCCACTGTTCCGTCTGCTCCGGATTTTGCGCTAGGAGTAGCGCGGGAACCTGAAGGAGACTCGCAGCGATGATGTAGACAAAAGGACTTAAAATCTTCAAATCAAACAGTTTCAAGACGTGACTCCTTATAGTTAGGGGAAAGACTTCCAAAATTTCAGTAGGCTCATACTACAGGAGATAAGTGGCGACTTGAATTAATCAGCAAGTTCATTGACAATTGCAACATTCTCTTCAACTTCGCTCCGGCTAGTCATGCCAATTGTCATTGCGTGTACACAAGGCAGCCCCATGACAAACTCAATACCTTGCTTCGGGCCATCTTCCTCGGCTAACTTGCTTTGTCCAAGTACCTTCATTCCATAGATACCTTTGCCAAATGCTGCCATCTGTTCCATAGTCCGTATAACATCAGCCGGTGATGCGTCCATGTGGACGCCAGTGTAGTTAATCCGGGCTAACACAACTTCGACCCATTTGGTCATGGCAGCCGTTTGGAACGCGCCATAATCGTGGCATGAAACGCCATGCGCACGTATGAGTCCCTGTTCTTTGCACCGCTCTAAGGCTTCCATCGCGTCCGGATAGCGCTCGGGCCAATCGAATTCGGTGAGACAGTGCAGCAATACAATATCCACATAGTCCGATCCGATTTCCTTCAAGAAGCGTTTGACATCATTTTCAACCGATTCTCTAGTGCGCGAAACAGTTTTTGATGTGATAACAACTGATGACCGATCCAATCCCTTGAGGGCTTCCTTGATGTAGGAGTGGCTGCCGTATTGATCTGCGGCATCCCAAAACGTTACACCCTGATCGTGGGCAAAGTGGAGGAGGTCGACCAATCCTTTCAATCCTAGTGCCGTCTGATCCGATTTTCCACCCCAGCCGTGCGTACCTGTTCCAATCGAAAGCCGCGAAACTCGCAGCCCTGTTCTGCCAAGATCGACAACTTGCATTAAATGACTCCTTTAGGTTAAAGATGGCTGTATACTATCTTGTGCTTGATTTATTTTTGCGGACAGTATATCACACGACATTGGTGAGGTCAACCCTATTCACAGAAATCCGAAATGCTCTCACTAGCTAGAGGGATAGTGTTATTGAGACCGAATTGAGCCGGAATTGCTAACCTTTATTCTTGAAAAACGTATTACACAACTTCTAGTTACCTACATTTTTTTTGCGAAAAACCTCTTGACAAATATTCTCTGTGGGTTTATAATTTTTTCAAGCCTGTAATTGAAAATGAGTCTCAGTTTCAAAAAAAGGAGGAAATGATGAGTCAAGATACTTTGAGCACTGAGATACGCTCTGTTCCGACCGATCAGAGATTCCCTGTTACAGAAACAATCCGATCTCGCCGAACGATTTTTCAGTTTAAGCCGGATCCAGTGCCCCAAGATGTTCTCGAAGAGATTCTTGAGGCAGGTATCTGGAGTCCCAATCACCACCTAACCGAGCCGTGGCGATTCACTGTCATTGGTGAAGAAACGAAGCTAATCCTCGCTGAACGGTATAGTGAAATCCAGATCGAAAAAATTACGTCCAACCCAAAAGCGGCTGCGGCTGCGGATGAAGCAATCCTTGCCAAGGCAGGAGAGCAAGGCTTCAAGAAGTTCACGTCCAAACCGACAATTGTGGCGGTTTCGTGTCTTCAAGATGGCGACGAACAACGCAAGCGCGAAGACTACGCTGCAACCTGCTGCGCGATGCTGAACATTCAACTGGCTGGTTGGGAGCGAGGGGTCGGGATGCAGTGGAGCACCGGCGCAATCACGCTGGAGCAAAATACCTACGATCTACTCGGTATTGATTCCGATTGTGAGTATATCATCGGATTTTATTATATGGGTTATCCGGCTGAAGTGCCCACGCATGAGCGGAAACCCGTGAGTGAACAAATCCGATGGACGGATTGAAGAACCGATGAGCTAACCTTCAATGAGATGAAGTTCACCTGTTCCGACGATTCCGGGTTATTCCAAAAACCTATCGCCGAATCCTAACACTACCCGCCTGCATTGCGCTTTCAGCTTCTTCGGCAGTTGCCCAGTTGAAATCACCGGGAAAGGTATGCGCAAGCGCGGAGTAGCCACCACCGAAATCAACTGCTTCTTGAAGTGATTTGCCGCTGAGCAGGCTATAGATCAATCCTGCGGAGAAACTATCACCGCCGCCGACGCGATCAACAAGTTCGAGATTTTCGTAGATGCGCGATAGGTAGAAGTCTGATCCGTCGAACAGAAGCGTGCGCCAATCGTTCAGCCAACCGGTTTTTGCGTCGCGCAGGGTTGTGCCAATCATTTCGATATTGGGGAATGCCTCACAAACCCGTTGTGCGACCTCTTTATAACTCTCCGGATCAAGTTGGCTGAAACTTTCAGTTGTACCCTCTGCTTTGAATCCGAGTGCCATCTCAAAATCCTCTTCGTTACCGATGAGCACACAGACGTGATCCATCATCTCACGATTCGCAGCCTGTGCTTGTTCTGCGTTCCATAACTTGGATCGGAAGTTTAGGTCGTAACTCGTTTTTACGTCTGCGGCACGTGCTGCCTGAAGTGCTTCTTTCGCTACCGCTGCTGCGGATTCAGATAGTGCCGGAGTGATGCCGCTCAGATGGAACCAACGGGCACCATCAAAAATCTGTGACCAATTAATTTCGCCGGGTTGGATATTTGAGATTGCTGAATAACCGCGGTCATAGGTAACGGTGCTAGCGCGGGGGCCCGCACTTAATTCGACATGATAGAATCCGTTCCGTTCTAGCCCGACGCCGTCAAACGGTGTCCACGCAATATGGGACGTATCGACGCCTAACTCACGTCCTTTGTTAGCGATGAATTTTCCTGACCAGTTATCAACCAAGCGAGAGACCCATGCGGTGCGTAGTCCTAACTGAGCCCCATTGACTGCGACATTCAACTCCGCCCCGCCGGCGTCCATCAATAGCGTTGACGACTGCTCAAGCCGCCTAAACTCGGGCGAAGTGAGTCGTACCATCGCTTCGCCAAATGTAACTAAATCGTACATATCAACCTCCTTTGTGGAATCTACTCCGATGAAATCAGGTTGAACCCTCAATTGTATGATGTATCCGAGCAGACTGAGTTCGAGTATTTATCAGCTTAACGCAAGTTGCTAGTCGATAAACTAATCACCAGAAACAGGTGCAAGAGTCGGGAATTGGAATTCCCTCCTACAAAAAACATACTGTAGGAGCGATATCCGAATCGCGACTGGCCCGACTACGGTTATCTAGCAACTTAGGTAGTTTAATGAATACTTGAACTCAATTTATGCATTCGTGGATTCACTGATTTGTTCATGTTCCTCATCTCTTTGTTCTACTTTTGCTTGGTATTCGCGGCGTAGTTGTTCAATACAATTGCCGCAAAAGCAGTAGAGTCTGCTATAGCCGCCGACCTCCTTCTCTAGCAGCACGTTCATTGGAAATTCCTCATGGCAGAGTGCACATTCCTCAAGTTGAACGCTGGGCTCGACTTCTCCTCCCGCTTTCCGTCTCGAGATAATCTGCAGAACAATCCAGATAACCAGCGGTATACAGATAATCCAGATGATGAAAAATAGCATAATCAGTTAGCCTGTTCAGATTCAAACTGCGTCAAACGCTCATGTACAGAAATCGTGCAACCGAAACCGGGTTTTGAAAAAACTCGGTTTCTCTTTGTGCTTTGCACTGTTTTTTTAAAGCCCAGTAAACTGCTCCTCCTGGCCTGACGACACCAATGAATAATGGTTTTCACGTTTCACACATCACGTTTGACACTTCATTCATATCGTTCTGCGTCGGCAGGTTCAACAGCGTCTTCGCTCATTGAAACACCTAGTTTCTCTGCACACTCCGAAATCTGCTGATGGATAGTATCGGGGAGTTCAATATCGTCAGCCAGACGCTGGACGCGATTCCGATGTTCAAAGTCACCGGGGACAAGGACCTCGTTAAAGCCCGGTGCAGGAGGGATCGACTTGATGCCATCTAGGAAAGCACGCACGCCCTGTTGATATTCGTCCAACGGCGTCAGCGAGTTGACATTTATCACCTGCATAAAACAGCCGCCCATCGCGCCTTTTTCAATATCAAAAGTGCCAGATAGTCCTCCAAGCAAACAAACCAGCAAGCCGATTGAGTAACCTTTGTGCAAGCCAAACGGTAGGAGGAATCCGCCATCGTAAAAGTCCGCAGGTTTGACACTCGGATTTCCGTTCTTATCCACTATGTGGTCTTCAGGCAAATCTTCGCCTTTGCTCCGTGCGACTTGGATTTTGCCCTCAGCAATCATACTTGTGGCAATATCAATGACAAACGGCGCATCGTCACCGGTTGGGACACCTACGGCAATCGGGTTGGTGCCTGTTGCACCGCCAGCACCGCCAAAGGGCACTGTAATTCCCTGCATTCGCCCACCTCCACCGGTCGTAATAATACCAATACATCCCGCGCTTGCCGCTGCTTCTGCATACTCACCCAGGCGACCAATGTGACCGGTATTAACGATACTTACGCTACAAATATCTGCTGCTTTTGCTTTCTCAATTGCACGGTTCATCGCCTGTCGAGCGATGTAATGACCGAAACAGTTTTTCCCATCGAAAAACATGGTATTCGCGGTTTCCCTAGCAACTTCAGGCTCCACATTCGGAACAATTCCACCACCTTCAATGCTGCGCAGATATGCGGGGATGCGAAGGACTCCGTGTGAGTCGTGGCCAGCGAGGTTCGCGTTGACCAGAATTTCTGCCACATCGTCAGCGATGTGGCGGGTTGCGCCTGCTGCGACAAATATCCGTCGCGTGATAGAATGCAAATGACTTGCTTGAAGTTTATGTGTTGTTGCCATAATTGGTATTCCTTTCATGAGTTAATAAGTGAAAAATGTTGCTTAGTCTAACTTGTTAAGTTAGCTGCCGTCATTCTCTGATTCCGATAATTTCAGAGGTCTGTTGTTGTAACTCTACAAGATCATAAAACGCCCCCTTCTTGGCCATCAATTCACTGTGTGTACCGACCTCTACAATTCGTCCTGCATCAAGGACGACCAGCCGGTTAGCGTTCCGAAGGGTCGACAGTCGATGAGCAATGGCGAAGGTCGTCCTATTTTTGACTAGCCGGGCAACTGCCTCCTGAATCTCTTTCTCGGTCTCGACATCCACCGACGAGGTCGCTTCATCTAAAATAAGAATCTTTGGGTTGTGGAGGATGGCGCGTGCGATAGAAACGCGCTGCTTCTCTCCACCTGACAGGCTGTTTCCCCGTTCTCCGACATTTGTGTCGTAACCATCCGCCTTTGCCACGATAAAATTATGTGCATTCGCCGCCTGTGCTGCCTGCATGATCTCCTCGAAGGTGGCACCCGGGTTGCCATATCCGATGTTCTCGGCAATTGTTCCGCTAAAGAGAAATGGCTCTTGCAGCACGATACCAATCTGACTGCGTAGGTCTTCTAGACGCAGGTTGCGTACATCCACACCATCGATTTCAATGGCGCCACGGTCTACATCGTAGAAACGGACGATTAGGTTCACGGTGGTTGTCTTGCCTACTCCGGATTTGCCTACGAGCCCAACCATCTCCCCGGGAGCAACGTCAAGGTCCACTTCGTGAAGGACCGGTTTGCTCTTGTCATAGCCAAAGGTTACATCTTTGAAGGTGACCTGTCCTTTTATTTCTGCCAGTGCAGTTGCCTCTGGATCGTCGTAAGCTTCGGGTGACGCATCAATGACTTCGAAAATACGCTCTGCGCCGGCAAAAGCCCGTGTCATCCAGCTGTTGACGCGACTAAGCCACTCTAAGGGGCCGTAGACCTGCCACATATAACCAGAAAACGCTGTGAGGGTGCCTAGAGTTAAGTTGCCTCGAAGCATGTCCGATCCCCCAACTAGCCAGATGATTATTCCGCCACATCCGGTCAGAAAGCTGGTCACTGCAAAAAACACAAGCCAGTGACGTGCGGTTCTCCTAGAAATCCGCATCAAATCGGTGTTCTTCTTCTCAAAGTCTCCTATTTCCCGGACCTCTTGCGCGAAAGCCTTTACGACGTGGATACCGGCGAATGCCTCGTTTAATCGTGCGCTCAGATGCGCCCAACTCTGGCCATGCTTGTTGAAGATTCGTCGCATACGTCGCCAGAAGAGCCTACCCCAGATTATGATGAAAGGGACGGGAAGTAGCATGCAAAGAGTCAGCTGCCAGTGCATCCAGAACAGAATACCGAGTATAGCGAGAATCTTCAGGATGTTGATTACCAAGTAGGGCAGCCCATTAACCAGAAATTCCCGTAACATGTCGCTGTCCCGGGTGACACGAGACATTAGAGCGCCTACCCTACGGTCTGAGTAAAATTGCATGGTAAGCATCTCTAACCGTCGATAAAGGTGGCTTCGGATATCCGCTGTCATCCGTGCACTTAACCAACTAACTATCCATCCGTGTGCCAGCTCCATACTCCAACTTAGTATGCGAAGGCCAATCAACACAAGTATCCACTGTCCCAGAAGTGCTGCCCTTTGATCTATGCTGCGAACCGTTTCCCCCTGTAGCAGGAAGACATTATCAACAATCTGCCGCATCACTAGCGGTGGGAGAAGATCTGCACCGATAGTTACCAGTGAGATGAGTGCCAACAGGACAGCGCGCCCCTTATAGGGTATCAAATAACTAGCAATTCGTCCCAGCGTTGCCAACCGACGAATGCACGCTGTGCATATTCCGTTCTTCTCAGGTAACAGCCTACCACATTTGGAGCACCGTGTCTGGTCAAGTTCCGTGCTAATCAAAAATTCATCTTGCTGGCGGAGCTGCTCAAGTCCAAGTGCCACCTCAGAGAATTTTTCTGCAAGCGAGCTAGAGTAGGGAACAAAAAGGGTCGCCTCTTTCTTCCGATCGATTTCTAAGCGCCCGCCACCGACTAAGGATTCGGTCTGAACAGCCGCTAATTCCCTGATGGGTACGTCAACAACCCCGTCGACTCCTTCTGCAGGCACCACAATCACGCGCCTATCTGTAGCGATGAGCCACTGCTCTCCAAAGGTGCCATCAGGATTTAGATCTGTGGACACACGAATGAGTTCCTCTTCTTCGTGAGTCAGCACATCCTGAATTTTCTGGCTGACTGTATCCGGCATCTGTTCGAGCAATCTCATCATAACTTCATCCAATCCGCGGTAAAAACAGCCGCACTTTCTACTCTAGATGATGGACCCTTGGGGTGTTATTCACACGGTGGAAACATCGGTCGATGTTTCGCGGGTGGCGACATAGCAACAATCTGGTCGCCCCGCCAATCAATGGTGTAGTTTTCAAAGCATATACTCTCCACCGTCCGTGCTTCGTGCATTGGGAAAGTAATAATACTTGATGAAGGAATCTCATTGCCAGTTATAAGTAAATATGACTGGTTGAATATCTTCTGAGATTCCACACCATTTACTTCTAGACGAACCTCTTTCTTTTTCACCCAAGACGGGATACGCACGAGCAGCGGTCGTCCACTTCGGTTCTCAATTTCAAGGCGTCCTGTTCGGGAAAGGTGACTGGTCAGGCGCCCCCCTTCCGCTTCGTGGCTGAATAGCAGATTGATGCGGACGCCCGCAGCGTCTGAAGTAATGATGGATGATAACGCTTCACACATCCCGTCCACGGCGCCAGACGTAATATCATACGTTGTGATAGTGGCGTCTGGACGCAAGAGGTAATCATTGGGCGTTGGAAAACTGAAGCCACCACGCAGGCGTGAGGCACGACGATGAAGACTATCATCTGTTTCATCAGGATCATCGGGCAGGTCGTCTACATCAATAACCTGAGAAGGCAGGAGATGTCCGCGGAGTATACGCTCGGCGTCCTCGAAGTAGTTTGCCCAACCGGCGTGCCCTAAAAGTAGCGCGGCACGCAGTAGGTCGCCGGTGTTGTTGGATTCGCCGCGGGGATGAAATTTATGCAGCGATTCCATGGACCAACCAAAACTGCTGTTGAAACGTGGGCAGCCAACGTCGTAGATGGCTTTGACTCTGTTCAACAGATCTGCATCGTTGGTGAGGAGCGCAAGGTCAAGCATTCCGGCGACTATGGCGTTGAGGGAATGACCGTGTGTCCCTGCTTCTTCCTTGAGTGCGCCTTCGGGCGTAAAACAGTGTTCCAGCGCGTAGGAAGTCATAAGTCCTGCCAACTCCAAGGCAACTTCATCGCCTGTGATGCGATAGTTCCGGACCAGCGCATCAACGGCGCGACCTTCTTGCGATGGCTGGTGATTATAGTCTAAGACGTAAGAAGGAAGGCGGTCGAGTTGGATAGCTCCATCGTCAGTCAGCGCAGCGCGGACGGTCCGAATCATCCGCCGGCTCCATTCTCGCGCCCGTTCGTCGCCGCGGGGGATGAGACCATTCAGGGCGTGGGTAGATTCCCGTATGTTGTGAAGATGGACAAAACGTTCACCGGTATCGTTATCCGCTGTGCCGGGTAGATTGTCCGCCTCATCGAACAGAGCAATCTGAAGATCTGCGAGATCCGTCCAGATAGCCTCATCCACACATTCCCCCGTAGCACGCTCCACCATACCGATAGCATGAATGGCTCTGGCAACATCGTGACACCAGTCCCATGCGCCAGAGTGACGAAACGCCCCCAATTCTCCTTCAGCAAAGCCGATAGACCAATACGGCATGTGCTTATTTGTCGGATCAAGTCCACCTACAAGCGAATTCAATCCCAGCCGAATATGATTCAACATATCTACCGGTTCAAGATGCTGCATCTACTGTTTTCTCCTTTGGACTATGTCCCAATCTGTGCGCTACACGACATGCGAGTGGGTCGGTAAATCGTCATGGCTATGTTCTATGATGCTGTGGTGATGTTCGCCAGATTCCTCGACCGGGTCAATATGGATGACCGCTCTAGAAAGATAACTCAGGTGATGAAAAAGCTGATGCTGAACCTCTTTCGCTATCGTATGCCCTTCAGCGACAGAGAGGTGCGGTGGCACAGCGATATTCACTTCCGCATGTAGGCGGTGCCCGATCCAACGGCTGCGAACATCTGTTACCTCCTCAACCCCCTCAACGTGGTGGGCAGCATGATTTATCTCATCAATTACGTCAGCTTCCACGCCGTCCAATAGGCGCGTAAATACCGCTTTTCCCGACTGCAACACAATGCCAAAGATTGCGATGGTGATAAGCACTCCGACGATGGGATCTGCGAGTGGATGGACGAACCGTATCCCGATCACTCCCACTAGCACGCATGATAACCGTCCGCAACGAGAGCAGCACTTCCAATCTCTTTTCCAACCTTAATCCGAAATATTGCAACCCCTTCATTGCCTATAAAACCGATCACCGATGCGGCAGCAACGACCCAAAGATGTCCAACAGTTTTAGGATTAAAGAAGCGGTTGATTGATTCATATCCTGCGTAAATTGCGCTGAACAGTATCGTAAGCACGATCGCGATACCCGCTAAGTCCTCAACGCGCCCGTAGCCGTAGGTAAACCGTTTGCTCGGCTTTAATCGGGCGAAGGAGAAAGCAATCCACAACGGAATCGCAGTCGCTGCGTCGCCAAAGTTGTGGATCGTGTCAGAGAGTAGTGCAACACTGTCGGAAATCACAACCACGCCGACCTGTAACAGTGCGGTTACCATCAATCCTAAGAAGGACCACTTTATTGCCCAAATGCCTCGCTCCGTGGTTATAATGGACGGGTCGACGACGCCGTGTGTATGACCATGTTCCCCATGGTCGTGGCTGTGACCGTGATGATCGTGTTCCTCATGGTCGTGGTGTTCATCGTGGTCATGACTATGATCGTGATGGTGGTCATGTTCGTCATGATGCTGGCGCGCTTTTTTCCTAAACATTAGGAGCCACCTCCTACGGGTTAGTGAGCGTGTTAGACAAACACCCCCTGAATGGTTGTTTCGTTTCCAAAGTGTTCTTAGTCTCGTGGCAAAGGTAAGTGAATTTTCGCGCTGTCCTGTGATTGTGACTGCAATGCCCCCAGCATAATCTCCAGTGTATGTCGGGCGCGGCGTGGCGGCGAACTGCTCGGCACATCGTTCCAAACCATCTGGGCGAGTTCCCGGACAGGATGAATCAAACTATCGCCGAAAAAGTCTCCGTAGGTTTCGCCTTGGGGTGCCGATGCTTCCGTTGCTGTCCCTTCAGGTTGATCTGTCTTCCACGCTTTGCAATGGTTGTCGTTCAAAACATAGCGACCATTCGGCCCTTGGAGATCAAATTCGCAACCGGCGGGCGTCATCTTAGCACTGTTCACGATGCCGCGCACCCCGTTGGAGAACTCAATCAAAATCGAGGATGCTGGATCGAGGTCAGGATCTCTCCCGCCTTCTCCTTTGTACTCAATGCCGTAGTCTTCAAAGCCTTGCTCGTGTGCGGCGATGAGCCAAACCGGATCTGCATCGGCGAAGTAGCAGACCGCGTCAATGAGGTGGGTGCCGTTACGGAAAAGCATTGACCGACGCCCTCCCATGTGTGCGATAATACGGGTCAGTCCGCCGATTTCACCTTCCCGAACCGCAGTTCGTACCGCTTGGTACAGTGGCAACCAACTCCGCGTATGATCCACTGACATCTTGGTCCCGTTCCGCTCGACCGTCTCAATAATCCGATCCGCGTCTCCAAGGTTGATTGTCAGCGGTTTCTCACAGAGAATCCCTTTGACCCCAGCGTCCGATGCGTCACAGACCGGGTTGGTGTGGTAATCGTCCGGCGTTGCCACACTGACGACATCCAGATTCTCCTTTTCGAGCATGGCGTGATAGTCGTTGTACTCACGGACTGAGCCGCGTGTAATCTTTGAACGCTCGAAAAAGTTGTCGAGAACATCGGGTTTCAGGTCGCAGACTGCGACAAGTTCAAATTCGGAGGCATTGGCATAGGCATATCCATGATATGATCCCAAGCCGCAACCTATAACGCCTGCCCGTAATTTTTCATTGCTCATCGTTCACCTCGTTATATTGGTCTTTCTTACAACTCAACAGATTGGGGTTGAGGCAATCCTGCAGGGAAGCCGTAGGGAAGGTCATTCCGATCTGCGGGCAGGGGCCAGCTTTGCCCACCTAGATTCTGGAACGACTTGTGGCGACCACAGAGCCATAAGAACATCTCCGACACCTTGATTGTGTCGCGGAACTGCTCCACATACGCCCCGCCAGGACCAGTGTATTGAGCGGTCGCAAAATCGAAGTCTGGTTCGGTTACCCAGTCCCGTTGCGGGGGAGTCGTACGCCAGTAGAAGTATTTGAGTAGGTTGCGGATGCCTGAAGCTGTTGACGGTCCGCGGCGATGCCAGATGTGGTATACGGTCAGGAAGATGGAACCGGCGGGTGCGGTAGTGGGAATAGCACCCTTGATGCTAGCCAAATGTCCCATGAACCTCGCTTTATTTCGCACAAGATGGGTGCCCGGAACAATCTGCGTTGGTCCCATTTCAATGGGCGTATCCTGTGGGTAGTAGAAAACCTGCAAAAAGTTGATTTCGTGCGTGTAGTGATAGTTACCGTCCACATGCCATCCACCCACAGTCTGAATGGGGCACTGCACACGATGGTTGCTCATCAATATTGGTAGGTGAAAGTTAGCCCCCAGAAGGGAACGCACAGCACCAGCAGCCTCCGGATGAACTATCACGTTCTCAACGAACCAATCTTCCATCAGAATACCGCTTGGCTCCATATTGGAGTGCTGGTCGCAGTATTTCATCGCCCTGCGATTAACATCATCGGGGACAACACCCTCAAGCATCAGATACCCATTCTTGCAGAACTCTAGTACCTGAGTGTCTGTCATCGTCGGTTCATAGTCGTAGGTTTTCCGTTCTGATATTCGCATGATTTACTTACCTCCAGCGTTCAAGAATGAATTCAGCGCCCAAGCCGTAGAACTCTTTTTCATCGACAGCAAGCAGTGCCATATTCGGGAAAGAAATAATCCGCCAGCCATCTTGGACAGCTTCTAGCACTGTCTGATAGGGCCAATCCTCTGGATTAGGCGGTCCCTCACGAAGTTCTCCATCCTCAACCAGCAGCATACCGACCACCGCCGCTCCGGGGGAAGTGGTTACCGCTTGCAGATAGAGGACATCCTGCCGTTTCGGACTGTCTGCCCCAACAATGTCCGCAATTCCCTTGCGCAGATTCGCTTCCGTCAGTGTCTCCTGTTGGAGTTCCGTCACTAGTGCCTCTATGGTCTCTTTCTGCCTTTCAGTCATCGAGTTTTCCCTCATTCAAGGTTATGATTCTACTGACAAAAGTTCCAATTATCTCTCTGCCGCATTATACACGAATTTATTTGCCTTGCCAATAGAAAACGTGATACGATAAGAAAATACTCTGCCCCCTCGGTGCTTCGCCGATTCCCGAAATATAACGACGATGAAACAATGGACACATTATTTCCACGTTCCACTTTTGGTCTTTGAATGGAGAACACATCAACAGTTGCAAACGATCACTATTGGTTAATAATAGTCCTACTCAACTGCTTAGATCAAGACCTCAGAAAGGAATCAACATGTTAAAGGCAGGATTTATCGGTGCTGGCGGTCGAAGTCAAGGTGCGCACTACCCGCGGTATGCGAACTTGACGAAGAACGATTGAATCAGGTCGCCAAGAAATATGAATTCCAGCATACCTTCGCAAATCACCGTGAGATGCTTGATAGCGTTGACTTGGATATTATCTACTGCGTGATGCGCGAGGAGTGGATATTGCAACCCGCGCTCGATTGCCTCAACGCGGGGAAACATATCTTCATCGAAAAGCCGCCCGGTGCCAACAGCGATGAGACGCAGCAGCTGCTCGACACTGCAATCGCAAACGATGTCTATGCAATGGTCGGTTTTCAACGCCGTTACGCCGCAGTGACCCGTGAGGCGATGCGGCGTGTGGCGGAGAAAGGACCTGTCTCTACAGCGATAACCACCTTCAACAAGCAAATTCTCGGTGGTGACGGCAAGGAGTTCACGACAACACTCTGGAACGATGTGTGTCACGTTATCGATCTTCTGCGATATATGGCAGGGGGTGAACCTGTTGAGGTGACGGCGTATCGGGACAAATTCGGCAGCGAAAGCCGAAACTGTTACACCGCGCTTGTTCGCTTTGATAACGATGTAACAGGCGTGTTGCTTGGGAATCGCGCGTCAGGGGGGCGGGTGCTTCGTTCAGAGCTTCACGGCGTGGGGATCGGGTGCTACATGAAGATCCCAGCGGAGATCGAAATTCACGAAGACAACCAGAGCCACACGATGGGCGGCTGGGAGGTTGACAACGTTGACGAGCGGGATACACCTCGCTATGAAGGTGTCCTGACAATGCACGAACACTTCGTAGACTGCGTCCGTAACAAAAAAGTCCCGATTAGCGATCTTCGTGACGCGATTCATTCGATTCACCTTGTTGATCAAATCGAGGGAACTTTACCGGACTCGTAGAACGTTAGGGATCACTAAATGCACGGGAAATAAGTTATAGCGCTAGCCGGTATCGGACACCATCGGCTAATACCTCAACATCTTATGTCTGTCAATTGAGTTTCGGCAGAAATTGGACCCCTCGCTTTAATGTGGAAGAAGAGCTTTATGGAAATAAATCAGATTAAAGCACACCTTGAAAGCGACAAAATTCAGAAGATTAAACTCGCTGGCTTCGATATTGACGGCGTCATGCGCGGCAAATACATTTCGCTCGACAAATTTTTTTCTGTCATCGAAAAGGGTTTAGGCTTCTGTGATGTGACATTCGGTTGGGATATGATTGATCAACTCTACGAACAACCGACCGTCACAGGTTGGCATACTGGGTATCCGGATCTCCTTGCCAAGATTGATCCGAGTACATATCGCGCAATGCCTTGGGAGCCGAACACAGCGCTGTTTTTGCTTGACTTTTACGAGACCGAGGATCGACCGCTTACGGTTTCCCCGCGTCAACTACTCCAAACAGTCGTCCGCAAAGCGAACGATATGGGATTCCAGCCGTTCATGTCAGCAGAGTATGAATACTTCATCTTCCGAGAGACACCCCATTCCCTAGAGGATAAAGGATTTGAGAACATGACGCCGCTCTCGCCCGGTTGGTTCGGTTATAGTGTGTTACGGGCATCTGCAGCTGCGGATTATGTTCACGCAATTGTCGATGGGATGAAGGAATATGACGTTGAACTAGAAGGGATACATACGGAAACAGGGCCCGGTGTGTATGAAACTGCGATTCGCTATGATACCGCCTGCAGCGCCGCAGACAAAGCCGCACTGTTCAAAACAGGCGTGAAAGAAATCTTAGCCAGACACGGACTCGTCGCAACCTTCATGGCAAGGTGGAGTTTAGATTACCCCGGCTGCAGCGGCCACCTACACCAGAGCTTATGGAATTTAGAAGGCGACACGAATCTATTTGCCGATGAATCAGATGCATCAGGCATGTCTCAAACGATGAAGCACTATATCGCGGGACAGATCGCGGCAATGCCCGAAATGATGGCGCTTATCTGTCCGACAATCAACTCCTACAAGCGGACAGTCCCCGGTGCATGGGCACCGACCAGCGCCTCTTGGGGAATAGAAAATAGAACGTGCGCCCTTCGTGCAATTCCCGGCACCTCCCCTAAATCCACGCGGACCGAATATCGGCTAGCCGGTGCCGATGGCAATCCACATATCGCTATGGCGACAAGCCTCGCCGCTGGGTTATACGGGATTGAGAATCAGCTCGATCCCGGTGAGCCGTTTGAGGGCAACGCCTACAATGCCCCTCAAGGGCGGTTTGAACTTTTGCCAAGATCGTTGGCGGAAGCGACAGATCTGTTGACAGATAGCGAAATCAGTCGCGCCTGCCTCGGTGATGCGTTCGTGGACCACTTCATAATCACACGCGAGCATGAAATTACGGAATTCCATCGCGCCATAACGGATTGGGAACTCAAGCGATACTTTGAGATTATCTGATACTATGTTCTCCCAACCAATTCAGTTAGCAATGTTCGACATGGCTGGAACTACTGTCAACGATAACGTTGATGGACATCCGCTAATGGTTGTCAGCATGATGCATGCCTTTGCGAAGCACGGGATTGAACTCGCTCCAGATCCAATTAACAAGCATCGGGGGAAGCAGAAGTCTGAGGCTATCCAAACCCTTCTAAAAGAGGCTGCGGAACTATCTCCCGCCGATGCCGAGCGCATCGGTGATAGTATATATCGTTATTTTCTTCATGAGCTGGAAAGCAACCTTTCAAGTATCTCGGAAATTGACGGCGCAACCGAGCTTTTCCGACACCTCAAATCCAAGGATATTTATGTTGGAGTCGGAAGTGTCTCCCAACTAGGCTGGCTGGACGAGAGGCTGCTCGACTATGTAGGAAGTGCCGATCAAATCGGTGTAGGACGTCCCAACCCGAAGATGATCCTTGACGCAATGGAACGGCTCAACATCACAGATGGAAGCAAGGTTATCAAGATTGGGGATACTGTGGTTGATGTTCAAGAGGGGAAGAACGCCGGTGCTTGGACAGTCGCTGTGTTGACAGGATCTCAGACAGAAGCACAACTGAAGGCAGCGGCACCAAATTACATCCTATCGAGTATTCGAGAATTAGGAAGATTGATTCCCCTATAAATGCTTTAGTGCTCAGCGGTGAAAAAGGATTATTGGGTGCCTTGTTTGACCCAACTCCACATTGTGAATTGCTTGCCCACAGGCCCAACTGAAAACGTAGGACGATACTACACAGGTTGACGGTCATGTGCGAAAGGATTATTAGTGAGGTTTTGGGGATTCCCACCATCAGCATCCATCACGTAGATGTCCCAGTTCCCAGATCTATTAGACACAAAGGCAATCTGTGCCTGTGCATCAACGCCTATCATCAGCGTCAAGAGGACAACCGTAGCTAATGCGAGAGTGTATCTCCGTTGCATCTGTTGTACCTCCTCTCCTCTCAAAGTCATTCAATCCCCGGTGCGTTCCCACGCTTCAGCGAATTCCGCAGAGCCATCGTCGTCCCAGAAGTACATATCAACCGGCTGATTATAACCGGGACCGTGTCCATCTATAAAACTTGGACCGGTGCCCAGACCATCGCCCACAGAACGGACTGGCAGCCGTGCGTAAATTGGCGCAAGCCCTGCATATTGAATCGTTATCAAGGCGCGTGGTAACGGATCTGGCTCAACTGCAGCCCAATGGGCAAGTGCATCACGATCAAGTGTCACACCCAACCCCGGCTCCTCTGGCACACGCGCTGTTCCACCAGCGATCTCCAACGCCGGCGTTACGACGTCTTCTTCCCACAGGTGGGTGCCGGTGACGTGATGAAGTGTCGCCATCGGGAAGACCGCCGCCATGTGCGCGATAAACGCTCGCGTGATGTTGCCGCCCGTGTTCTGCATCATGAACGGTATATTCGCTGCTTCGAACAGTCCTGCTCGTTGGATGACCTGTCCAGGGGGTGCATGACCCAGCATGTAACCGTCCGCAAGTCCCATCAGCGCCTCCCGTCCACCCAACGGCAAATGGTGGAAGTAGATCGGCAGCGGACATTTATCGCGCAGTATGCGATACCCTTCAAAATCGTGTGTGCGCAACGGGTCTTCAATCGCTCCTGCAATGGAGAACTGTATCAATTCCCGCGCCAAGTCCAAGACATGCTC
>JAGWBT010000087.1:0-3681 GCA_021295755.1 Candidatus Poribacteria bacterium | reverse complement strand
ACCTTCTCAAGTTTATTCTGCATCGCCTCGGTCTGTGCTGCGACGTTGTGGCAGTGAAAGGTGTGGAACTTGAGCCATGTGTAACCCGCAGCGGCTGCGTGTTCAACCTCCTCTGCCATCTTTTCAGGTGTCTGCGAGACTGTCCATGCTGCCATCGGTACACGTGAACGGACTTTGGGTCCGAACAGTTTATAAGCAGGGACATCATTATACTTGCCGACCAAATCGTAGATAGCCGGAGCGAGGGCGATAGGCAGAGACGGGTGAGCTAACCAATCGCACGGATTTGTGCCGCGCAGCTGCTCCATCCATGCATCTATCCCATCCCACAATTTGCCGACATGCTCGCCTAAGCCTTCCAACCCGTTATCGGTCCGAACAACAAAGACCGTGCGGTAGCGGAATTCAGGTCCCTGATAGCGTGTCAACGCCTCGCTATTCCACGCCTGAAACGATGGGCAGATAACGTGTGTTTCGATATCGGTGATTTTCATGGTTTTGTCGTCTCCTTCTCTAAGCAGTTTGATAATCCTCGTGCATGTTATCAATGAAGCGATGAACGGAAGTCGCTGGGATGAAAGCGAGATATAAGAGAATCATGGCTAAAGTGAAGGTACGGATAGGTAATAAGAGGTAAAAAAGGACATGCAAGGCGATTCCGGCAGGCATCAAGTATTTGCGGAATCTGGGGATATACAGTCCGAAAGCCAGTAAAAATTCCAGTATCACGGTAGTAATTGCGACAATACAACAGAGCGCAGAAAAGCCGGGGATACTCGCGTAGTCATACCCTGCATAATAGTTGTAAACGAGGAGTTCCATACGGGCACCACTCAGAAATCCCCAGTAAAGTTTCTCGTAAGCGGTCCAAAAATAGACCATCGACAATTGAATCGCAATGAGGCGTAATCCCCACAAATTGCCGATTTCGGGCGGTGGTGGCAAACCTGCTTTTAGAGCGCGACGGAGTGCCAACCAGCGATCTAACGAGTATGAGCGACCGCACGGTGTCAGCGCAATAAAAAGGATAGCCATGACCAAGAGGAAAGTGTGGTGATGCCTGAATGACCCATGCAGGTTAAAAATAATCGAGACAATGATGGCTGTCCCCATTGATGACACGCGCGTCCATAGTCCAACACACATAAGCCCAGTAAAGAGGAAAAACGCCGAGTTGAGTAGAATCGCGCCCAACCGTATATCCCGACAGAGTATCAGTTCACCTGCCCATTCAGACCAGATGAGCAGAACCAATCCGATTCGGATTAAACCCACCGAACGAGTGGAATCGCGACAACACAACCCCCAGTTATAAAAACGTTGTAGGAGTCGTAACAAGGTTTTCATCACTTATCGCTTTCCAAATGGATATACCCCGTTCATTCGATACGTTTATCCATATATAGGGTTTTCCACCCTTCGCGTGTGCCGATACGGGCGTTTACCCGCAAATCAACAACATTCCCTACTTTCTGTCGTAGACGTTGTCCCACCTCCAACACACCTTTTTCCCCCATAATCCGCCGTGAATGGTGGTGTAATTTCAGTAGTTTGTCATAGCCTAGTACTTTGAAATGATCAATGTGATCGATGCGTCCATCCGGATGTCGGATGTAAAATTCCACATCACAGACGCCGAGTCCCCGAGTGTGGTACATCTGCCATGACCGAAAGGCGCGTGATTTACCCTTTAGCACTTGCTTATAAAAGGGACCGAATACGACATATAGCATCAGCAGCGAGAAAGCAACTACTCGGCAAACAGTTATCAACTTGTGCCGTTCCGAGCATTCCGATTTATCGGAACTTTCAGCTGCCACTTCCACTGCTGTTTTCTCGGATTGATATTGGCTGACTGGCGTCATTGATAGTTTTCCTTTGGTTCAAGGGAATCAATGCAGATTTCACATGGTGGCCGCCTTAAAAGCGGACGACCAACTCTACATCCGTCAACACGATATCAGAGGCAACCTTCGGGTGACGTTCCTCAAGCACAACCTTGACTTCGTGCGGACCTTCCCCTAGCAGCGCCTCCATTTCAAAACATAACCACGCTGCACCGCTTACATCCGAAATACGATGCGGGTCATCAATGGTGCAGTAGCGAATTGTGGGATCATCAAGGACCGTCCCATCCCACGAGACCCTCACCACGTCTCCACGTACCCACTGATCCAGTCGCACCCGTAGCTCAATCTGTTTCGGGGTATCAGTCGATAAATCGTCCACCACATTTAGCCTAATCGTTGGACCCTCGCCGGTGATTGTCCGTTTAAGAATAACCGGGACCTCACCCCACAGGCGGTCATTTCGGTAAGCTCCCCGCCATTCTCCCATCTCTTGTAGGAAACGATGGGTTGCCGCATAAATTTTGTCCGTACCTCGCAGCGTATCAGGTGAACCGATCTGCGAGAGCAATTCTCGTCTCGAATCGCGGTTTGCGTGCCAGTTAAAGACATAGATACCATCTGCCCCCGCACTGTGGTAACGGCTAGCGATAGCGCGGGTACGCATTCGATCTTTCGTTTCGGTATCCTCAGGACCAACAAAAGGTCCGGGCAAACCGCCATCAAAGCCAGGGTAGACCACAATCGGCTTATCTCGACAGAGCTCGACAAAAGCTGCAACATCCAAAGAAGGATCTGTCGCGGCACCACCAGCAGGAATCAGAATGTCCACCAACCCCTCATTTACCCAAGTTGGAATGTCGTATCCGATGTTGCGGCACATCTCTAACGTACCAGACACACGCGCCGCTAAGTAGAACGGTTTGCCGCGTTTCTGCGCGAGCGCATCGGTCATCTGTCGCACCGCTCGTTGAAGGTCAGTCAGGACGTATCGGAGTCGGTACGCGTCGTCGGCAGGTAGGTGAAAGGCGTGTCGTTGCCAGTCCAATTCGACGCCATCCCAGTCATATCGTTCACAGATTTCTTTGATGTGTGCGTAGCGGTGTTCCCGTATTTCGGGGACAGCGAAGTTCCATGAGAGCGCGAACCACTCCGATGTCTGGTCACCGAGCAACCACTCCGGATGTTCAATCCGCATCTGTGTCAGTTCCGTGTGATGCAGTGTCTCTAAATCAGCGATCTGTGCCCCACTGAAGTGATTGTCGTTCATGCGCACTGAGGCATAGACATGCATCCCGAGTTGATGTCCACGATCGATAATGGCTTGCTGAGGATCTTCGCCGCGCTCCACCATCTGACGGATGTTTTCGGTGTGGATGTACGCCTGAGCGTTTTCATAACGCCGATCATGCACATCGCCGAGTTGTTCAAGGACATCGCTCTGCCAACGGGCGGCATGTTCGCCGATACACCAGAAATGGGCACCGACCTGCGTATCTTCCAGAGGCGCGTAAGCCTTTTCCAGAAAAGCGTTTACAGACTGTGGTGGCTCGGAGTAACCATGAGGAGCACCATCCCAGTTATAGATAATCTGATATTCAGGAGGCGTGGGCATGTCCGTTTTCCTCTTAGTATTTTGGATGGATAGTAAATGGGGTCGGGTGGGTTCACTCCCACTCTATCGTGCTCGGCGGTTTCGAGCTAATATCATAAACGACACGATTGATACCACGCACCTCATTGATGATACGGTTGGAAATGACGCCTAACACGTTGTGAGGAATCTTCGCCCAGTCCGCTGTCATGCCGTCCGTACTTGTCACTGCGCGTAACG
>JAGWBT010000086.1:26227-29211 GCA_021295755.1 Candidatus Poribacteria bacterium | reverse complement strand
CCTACGGAGTCAGAACGGTTTGAAGTTGTAGGTCAGTTAGAAAAGTAACCGTTAAATGAGGAAACGGTAGGTAGATTTTAACGATATCTATGCCTGTCCACAAAGAAATTGTAGGTATGGATAATGGTTCTGGAGGTCGAGGTGAGAACCGACCGCTGCCTCCAGAACCCTCCTTACTGGCACAGGAATCCTTGGAACTACTCGACAAACGAACCCTCCTGCTGCACTCTGTCATAGATTCGGGCAAACTCCTCGGAGCCATCGTCGTCCCAAAGTTCCTGCCTGAGACCCCGGATAGTACCTTCCTCTCGCCCTGTGAGTCGGCTTACCGAAGCGAAAGACGGGGTATAAATCTTATGACCGCCGGGCATGTGCAGCACGCCGACATGCTTAGGGATCTCCGTCGGCTGGTTCGCTGCTACCCGCGCTAGAGCGTCTTCGTCCACCTCAATCCCCAGTCCGGGACCTTCTGGGACGGGCGAGAATCCTTCGATTATTGGAATTCGTTCTGTGGTGACGTCTTCCTCATACTGGTCGTCGAGATTTACTGAGTGACCTGTCATCGTGGGCAGAACAGCGCCCATGTGCAGTGCTAACGCCTTGGTAAGCGTGCCACCGGTCAACTGTATAATCACTTGAAGGTTTGCCTTCCCACACGCAAAACCCCGAATTAGGCTATCACCGATACCACTCTCGCCAACCATATAGGCATCTGCAAGTCCGTGGATAATTTCCTGTCCGCCGCCGAGTTGTGGCACGTGCATGACAATTGGGAGACGGCTCTGTTCCCGTAACCGCCGCCAACCGTCTATATCGTTTCGAACGATTGGATCCTCAATGAAACCGACGACGGGGTGGTTCTCCAATTCTCGCACGATAGGCAGCACTGCTGCCAAGCTGCGATTGCTGTTGAAGTCGTAGTGAATCTTAAATCCTTCCGGCGCTACCTCTTCTGCTAACCGTGTTTGCTCCATCACGTCATAATATTCACACGTGTGCATCTTAAAGGTCATATACCCTTGGTCTACTGCTCGCTGGATTTCGTCACGGAACACTTCTGGTGCTGCGGGTCTCGTCCATGCGGCGACAGAAATTGCGCCTCGCACTTTCTGTCCCATCAGCTTGTAGGCAGGGACCTCTAAGTGTTTGCCCATCACATCGTAGAGGGCACCGCACAACCCTATGTTCAAATTGTTGTTGATGAAATCGAAGGGGTTGCAGCCGATGAGCGATTCGACGCTTGACTGATCAGGTGCTGAACAGCGATAGTCGCCATAGCCGACCAATCCATTGTCTGTGTGGACTTTGAAAATCGTGCGGTGGTTAATAGCCGAAAATCGGGCTTTGTAATCTGTATTGCGTGCGGCGATACGTGGATAAATCGGGATAATCTCAATGTCTGTGATTTTCATATTCTCAACTCCTAATCATATGGAACATATCGGTGCGCAATGTTGCGTCCGAGTTGGATAAATCTTTTAACCCCTTTCACATCTGCAGGGGCTTGTCCGATACTGATGAACCTTCATCAGCTTTTAACTCTGGTAATTCTGTGACAATTATTGCATTCAAGAGTGGTAAAGTCAAGTGCCTTTTCGCTTGAGAGTTTCCTGTTGCTTTGCTATAATCAAAGGCTCAGAATCACAACCCAATCCTTTACAGTTGAGATTATAGATTTTAACTTGAAAAGTCCGTAAATCCTTGCAACAATTCGACGAGAGACATGTCATGGAGAGGCAGATGAGACGCGATATGTCGATTTTTTACGACCATAAAATTGAGACTATGTCGAGAAGCGACTTAAATGCGCAACAACTTACCAAGTTTAAATGGCAGGTCGATCGATGTTATCACCGGAGTGACTTTTACCGAGAACGCTTTGATGCAGCGGGTGTATCGCCAGCGGACGTCAAAACCCTAGATGATATCCGCAAGTTCCCGTTCGTTCACAAGGAGGAGTTACGTGAGGAGCAGGCGCAACACCCGTTTTTGGGGAGATTTACCGTTGCACCGGAGGCAGAGTTCCGGGAGGTACATCCAAGCACCGGAACCACAGGCACACCTGTTAACACAATTTGGAGCGCAACAGATGTGCAATACATCACGGAGGTGACAGCTAGAACACTCTGGAGTATCGGTGTCCGGCCGGGAGATGTTTTGCAAAATGCTTTTGCGTATGGACTTTGGGTGGCGGGGTTGGCTGTGCACTATGCCGGATCAAAAATTGGCTGCCTCGTGATTCCAATCGGCGCGGCGTTGACCGAAAGACAGATTGATTACATGGTGCGTCTCAAGAGCACCGTTCTCGTTGCTACTCCTTCTTATGCCATCTATCTCGCCGAACAACTGAGAGCACATAATTATAGCATCTCGGATATCAATCTCCGGATTGGCTGCTTTGGTGGGGAGCCGGGCACGGAGGTGCCAGCGACACGCCGAACCATTGAGAGAGGGCTCGGCATTGACGCCTACGACTACTATGGACTCGCCGAAATTGGTCCTACTTTTGCGAGTGAATGCGCCCATAAAACGGGGTTACATTGGAGTGAGGACCTTCATTTGATTGAAGTGATCGATCCTGAGACGAAACAACCTGTCGCGGAGGGTGAGGTAGGGGTTCTCGTCATCACACACCTTGAGCGGCGTGCCACGCCGATGATCCGGTACTGGACAAATGATCTCGTGCGGCTTGACCGATCCCCGTGTCCGTGTGGACGCACTCATGCTCGGTCTCCTGAAGGCATCTTGGGCAGAGCGGACGATATGATTGTTTTCATGGGTGTCAACTTTTATCCGATGCAGGTGGAGCAGGTGGTGCGTTCCTTTGAAGAACTGAGTCCTGAATACCGTATTCGGTTGATGCATGACAGCTCAACGCATCGGGATATCT
This sequence comes from Candidatus Poribacteria bacterium, assembly GCA_021295755.1. Classification (NCBI taxonomy): domain Bacteria; phylum Candidatus Poribacteria; species Candidatus Poribacteria bacterium. The sequence goes on along the minus strand of JAGWBT010000086.1, from coordinate 26,321 downwards.
GTACTATTTCGGCTGAGTTGGAACAGAAGGGAATGCCTCAGGAACAGGTGTCAACCCTTCAGACGAAGACCGCAAACGCGCTCCGGGAGGCGTT
>JAGWBT010000086.1:0-26215 GCA_021295755.1 Candidatus Poribacteria bacterium | reverse complement strand
CCCTAGAGCGCACGGCGTTTAAGGCGAAGCGGGTGATAGAGGAAAGACCGGCATTTGCCAAAAAGTTGTAGCACTCTTTGGTTAAGTTCATGTCAAAAGCAAGCGCAAAACGGTGAGAGCGTGAAACGTGAAAACTATTTGTTCATTTACAGGAGGTTTTGAAACAACGATGAAAATAACGCGTCTCTATACTGGCTCCGATGGTGAGTCTCATTTTGAGGATATAGAGATTCCACTTGAAGATAGCGGGAATATTGGGGTGATGTCACAACTTCAAGATGCGACTGGCATCATTTTTCGAGAAACTGGTCCTGATTACGATTATGATTGGCATACCGTTCCGCGCAGGCAATACGTCATCACGTTAAGCGGTGGGGTTGACATTGAGGTGGGTGATGGCACGGTAAAGCGATTCGGTCCGGGGGATATTCTTTTGGCAGAGGATACCACCGGCAGGGGGCATCGCAGCCGGGCGGTTAACGCTCAACCTCGGAGAAGCATTTTTGTGACATTGGATTGAGATCTCGGAGTCCAATGAATGGTGAAATCGCTCGGAGATAAAAGGGATAAGAGAGTAAAAATTTAAGGGGTTACTGAGCTTTCACACAACGGAACCCGGTGTCGAAGTACGTTTTCAAAGGCTCCTTTGAGCTGCGAGAATAGACGCGCAATTCTGTCCCAGTATCATACCACGATCCACCGCGCACCACACGATCTGATTCGACATCTGTGAAATTGTTTATAACCCAATCCAGCCCATTGGTACTGGAAAACGGATTCTCACGCGGCGAAGTAGAATAGAAATCCGCATCGTACTCATCGAGACACCATTCCCAGACATTGCCTGACATGTCATACAGCCCGTACCCGTTCGGCGGATATTGACCCACCTTCGCCGTACCACCAGTCCGGCTGCCATTACGCCACTCGCCGGTGTGCGCCTGATCGGGATCCCATTCATCGCCCCAGGGAAATTCTTTACCCACCAACCCACCCCGTGCGGTATACTCCCACTCCGCCTCCGTAGGCAGCCGCTTCCCCGCCCACTGTGCGTAAGCCATCGCCGCATACCAACTCACATACACCACCGGGTGCCTCGTTTTCCCAGAAGGATAGGCATTCTCCTGCCAGTCTTTCAAGTAATTTCCATTGTGGAATCTGTCATCAATCTTATCCTTTTGCCAGCTTGGATTCGCACGTACGAACTGCTGATACTCGAAATTGGTTACCTCGTGTTTGTCCATAAAGAACGCATCGAGGTAAACGGTGTGCACCGGCTGTTCATTGTTTGCACCCCACTCGTCGTTCCCCATCTGAAACTCGCTTGCGGGAATCGATACCATCCCCTCCGGCGCAATAGGCTCTGAAGGAGGAAGAATCTCGACACTGATTTTGGAACTTTGAACTGCTGAGTTTACACCGTCGTTCACATGAACAAGGACGGTAGCATTCATCGGTTCTCGAGGGGCAGTCCATACCCCGGCTGCATTCACCGTCCCGTCGCTGACTTTCCATTTATAGGTCAACTTGTCGCCATCGGCGTCATGGGCGATTACCTGCAATTTGACCTTTTCGCCGGCTTTGACCTGCTCCGGCACAATGAGGCTATCAATAATAGGTTGGTTATTGGTCATTTCTGTGTCGTCGCCGCATCCCGCCACGAAGAGTGCCCCTATCATCACGAGAAACGTGGAAAACATGGCGATTTTTTCCATTTTCATGAGAAACTCCGTTCCGTGTCCATTGTTGAGGCTTCAAAGATGTCTCAAGTCGGTGTATGACTGAGCTGTCTGCCCTAGATGATTGCAGACTTGATGATATTTGTCAAGCAAAAAATGCGCTGTTTTGTTGGGTTCTGTCGACATTTTGGTGTCGAAATATGAATCTCGGCCTACAGGGATTAACGGCTGTCACAACGGCGTACGGGTGCTCGTTGAGGCTAAGGGAGGGTAATAGGTAATTGCATAATACATAGGCAGAAACCTGAGACAGTATTTTGGGCAACCACAAGGGTTGCCCCTACATTTAATTAGGCGTGTCAATGGTAAGTTAGCTTTAGGTAGGGTCATTTAGCTTTCCTATAGGAGGGATTTCCGAATTCCGACACGAAATGCCCCTACATTCCATCATAAACCGGCTTGCACTTTACCCATACGCGGGGATATAATAAAAGCGACTGGCATCAAGGCTACCCACCTGCCATTATACCATCCTTTGAACCACAGCATTACCACACAGCGGCTTTGCTTTTCTGAGCGCCCAGCTTTGCTTGGCATCCCGTTGGCATCAATTAGGTCGAAAAATAAAATATAATCCAGAGAGACGGGTAGAAAACCAAAGTTTTGGAATTATTATATATGTTACCGTTTGCTTTCAACCAATATACACAAGCATAATTTGCCTGACAGTGTACTAGGCTTTAGGGGCGTTTAGGTGCAGCCCCGATAGGATTGGGAAGGGTCTTCGACCTACACGAGAATTAAATACCCACTAAGGAAAAAGGAAACAAATCGGCAACACTCACGTTGTATGCTAGATTACATTCTATTCAAATTGCAACCTTTCACCTGCTTTGTTCGTTTTTATAGACGAATGATCCAAAATCCTTATCGGGCTGCTGCTGAAAGCCGAAAAGGGGAAGGGATCTCTGAATTAGGAATTGTACTTCTCCGCCGATGAGAAAGATTAAGCTAAATCAGTAATCGCACTCAGGAGTTGGAAAAATGAAAGCGCTCAGAGACAGAAGCATAGGAAAACAGAGTTTGCTTAGAACTTGGAAGAAAAATCGCCTCTATCATATATGGCTATGCCTTCTACCGATGTTTCTCATTGCTTGCAGCGGTTCCCTTGGGAAGATTCACTTGGAAGACGTCAATACTATTATCGCACAATCTGAAACGGCGATTGAACAGGCACACCTTGCAAACGCTCAGTACCTTGCGTCAGACACCTTGCAGCAGGCGGAACATGCCCTTGCAAGTGCGAAGGAAGCTGTGGGTGCGAAGGACGGACTCGGAGCGATGCACCTAGCGTATAACGCCTTGACTCAAGCACAAATTGCTGAACAGGAGGCGATGTATAAATCGCAGGGAAATGGGCTAAATGCCATCATTAAACACAAAGAAGCGAAAATCGTTGCGCTTGAAGCAGATCTGGGAACAGCGGATAAGGCACTTGAAGAATCTCGAACAGATGTCAAGCAATTGGATATGCAAAAAGAGCAGCTGCAAGCTGACATGGATCAAAAACTGCAAGAGGCTGAACAAGCACACCGAAAGATATTCCAAGATTATAATAGAATCAAAACCGATCACGGGTACCTTCAGTCAAAGTTGGATACGACCCAAACAGAACTCCGCCAAGCGCAGAGTCGAGCGGAAGAACATGAGCATCAGATTGATCAGTTACGTCGTGAATTAGCAGATGCTCAATCGTCGGTAGAGAGAGCTCACAAGGTGGCGGCAGAAGCACAAACGCAGGCAACGGCACAGGCGCAGCGCTATTCAAAGCACATTGAACAACTGGATCAGTCTAATGTGTTAAAACAGCGGGGAGATATGCTAGCCCGAAAAAAACAGGAAGCAAAGGCTTATGTACAGCAGCAGCGCAGAAAACAAGCGATTCGGACCAACAGTACCTCACTGACCAGCGAACAGATTGCGAGCGGTAGAGCATTCATTAGCGGTTGGGCACTGGCGCGGTCAGCAAAAGATATAAACCAGCACTTGAGCAGATATACTCAGGATGCGACGCTATATCAGACCGTTATTCGCGCTAGCAACGAAGAGCAAACCCATCTTAACCGCCTGCAAATGGTTGATGCTTTGAAAAGGATGGTGGATGCCGAGTGGCAAAAAACAGATTCCAAGTTTGACGCAGACGGAGAGAGTGTTATTGCCACCTATCGGTTCAGTCGTCTTTCGCGAAATGCGGTGAGTGGCGGGATCCCCGCTCTGCACGATTTGTGGACGCGGGAGGTGTGGGTGCGTCAAGTTGGGGCTGAGTGGAAAATTTTCCGTGAAAGCTGGCGGATTTACGAGGCGGTACCACGGTATGGTGTCGCTGCTAATTAGGAGGGCAGATTGATGCGATCCGGCAAAACCGAGGTTTCCACCACATTTCAAAATCCTAATACCCGTTTTGGTGTGATTGGTATTATCGGAGCAGCCGTCATCCTCCTAGCAATGGTACTTGGACTACAGGTTATTGAAGAGACTGGGGCGATTGAGCCCTTTCTTCAACAGTGGAAACAAGCTGTCGAATCAGAACAACCGAGGCTGTATCAGCAGTTATGGGATTCGACCGCACGGGCCAAAAACCGGAGTCATTATGAACGTGCGTTGAAACTCTTCAGCAGAGAAAAGGTTGAAGTGGATATAACTGGGCATCTTCCTCAAAAAGATCTCGGGAACACGAATCGACGACAGATTGAACGCATCCCTGTTACGCTTTACCAAGGTGGCAAGGTTTTAGTTATGATTTATCGGGATATAACTGTTGAAAAGAGGGGACTGTTACAACGCTGGAAACTGATAGATGATAGAATTCACGATGAGTTGGGCTATCCCGAAACGACCGAGGAGTATATTGTTCAAGATCAAGAGATGGTCGCTCGATCTGCCAATCCAACGCCCGGAAATCTTCCGTCGCAGTTCGTTGATGCTCCCGTGTCCTCCAATCACGTTGTTACACCGTCTCAAGCTGCTGCCCCCGAAAGTTCCTCGCCGATTGTTGGTGGGGCACCGCTCGATACTCAGCTTAAATTGAGTCAAGTCTTGGGGGAATGGCAGCAGGCGTGGCAGGGAAAGAATCTCAAAACCTATATGTCGAAGTATGCAGAAGAGGCAGAGATTACTAGGGTTACTATCACCAAGGGACGAGAATACCCGACTCGATTGAATAAAAAACAGTTGCGCGAAAAAATGAAATCCCTTAATGAAAGGTATAGCAAAATTAAAGTGAATATTTTTCATTTGCAAATCAATGGAGACAGTGCTGTAGCGGGTGTCAATTTCTTACAAGAATTTGTCGGTACTCGCGCTTCTGGAAGTCAAGCTGTTTACTCAGATTTTGGCAAGAAAGAGTTGGTTTTTATGGTGGATCCTGCCGATGGTCTCTGGAAGATTTACGCTGAGAGTTGGAAACACTATAAAAATGTCCCCAAGTATCCGAAACTCTAATTTTTTTGGATTAAATTGCTATCACCGATTGACTGAAACCATGCGTTCATCTATACGTTTTTGTTATTGGAAAAATCTTAGCAGCCATCTTAGGCTGAATACACCCAACATTTCAACCTAAAGGACAAGAACGATGATTAAAATCTTGCGCATAACGCCAGTTCTGTCACACGTGGTTTTACTCACTATTGCCCTATGCTTGCTCGGTTGTGGCGGGAGTTCTGTTGAGAACCCGCTTCGAGAATCGGAAGAAACCGATGAAACAGTTACACAGGTAGATTTGGAGAATCAATCGCTGAACGTCAAGGTTGAGGTAAGCGAAGATACCGTCCAAGCTGGTGAGACAGTGAACATGACAGCAACTGTTGACGAACTTCGAGGCAGCAACATCATCTTTAATTGGATCAACACCACCGGTTACGGCACATTGACCCCCATGGATAAAAATAAGGCGATTTGGTCTGCTCCGGAAACGCCGGACGGTGTAGTCAAAGTTGAAGTGCTCCAGCTTGTTGTTACAGCGATTAGCCAAGTTGTTTCAGTGCAATCGTCAGGAGTCGATACCGATACTGAAGTTTTGACCTCAACTAAAACCATACTACTCACCGTCACAAATTGATAACTAGTGTTCTGTTGACATTTGAGTGTCGAGATATGAATCTCGATCTACAGGCTATCTGCCGGTATTGGAAGATAGGGAGGGGTCGGGCAAGATCTGACCTACGTGTTATCAAATATCAACGTGCCCTAATCAGTTGTTTGGAGAGGAACGGTAATGCGACAGGTTCCCACCTGTATTTTGAACTTTAGTAACAAAAGAAAAACGCGCAGCCTGCCGGCTGCATACGAACACCGTCGGCATTGGCGTCTGTTCTGGATCGGGAGTGCAGCGTTGTGGTTGCTGTGCATCTCGATAGCCGCGAGTTCCCTTCGCCCCGTAGTCGGTACAAGGGCACTTGGTATGAGTGGTGCATTTATCAGCAGTGCCACTGATTCAACAGGTGCTCTCTGGAATCCCGCGGGACTTGCGAGCCTTGAGCATGGCAGTTTGGTGTACGATCTTTCTCAAGGCGCAGTTTCGTTCGGGTATCCGATTCACTATGTGGGAACACTCGGTTTCAGTGCCTTAGATTTGAACGGTGAAGATCGCTTCTTCCACGACCATCGGAATAACCCGGTCGGAACATTCGAGAGAGGCTATAATCAAGTTCTCCTGTCTTATGCCCGATCCATTGGCAGCCGATTCCAGCTTGGTGGGAATCTTGGTTACAATCGTGCCCCGAATCCCGACAGCCAGTGGAAGCCAAGTTACGACCTTGGTGCTATTGTTAAGTTACCGCGCCATCTAATCCTAGGGGCAAGGTTGATAGATATATCTGGGGTGACCATTCCGGACCGGGAAGGAAAGCCCCTGCAGCAGTTTGATCAGACATTTGCCGTTGGGGTCGGATGGAAACCGGTTCAACCGCTTCAGTTGAACAGTGTGTTAGATACAGCGTTATGGCAGGTCAGAGTGGGAGGTGAAGTTGGCGCGTATGGACTCGCACTCCGTTTAGGTACAGCGATTGATCTGATAGGACTACAACCAGAACCTGACTGGAGTATGGGCTTTTCTGTCAATGTCCACGGAAAGCATCTCCATTATGCCTACTTAAGTCAGCCAGATGTGGCATATAAGCATCTTCTCGCCGTTGGTTTGACATTCGATTTATCGGACCGGGCAGTCTCGACTTCTGTGAGTAAAGAGGGGACGTCCGCGCCGAGAGTGACGACTTCCGTGGTGAGAATGACGACTTCTGTGAAGGAAAGGGCGACTTCCACAATAAATAAAAGGGAAACCTCGGTGCAGAGAAGCGAGAAAACCAAAACGGAGAGTTCTCCCAAACGTGCGCCCGATAATACGAGGCGAATCACCAAAGATACAGAAGATACTAAAAATGCAAAATCTCCAACTGAGCAGATCGCGAAGCAATATGGTGTCGAAGTCAATCTCATCCTCGCTCTGGTCAAAAGGGAGTCAACCTTCAATCCCAAAGCAATTTCCCGCAATGGTGCCGTTGGACTGCTGCAACTGATGCCGCCGACAGCACGGGGGCTTGGGCTCAAGGTTCCTGCCTATCAGAACGTAAGAAAACCGACACCAGATCCTAACATCGATGAGCGCTTTCACCCGCCTAAAAACCTAGAGGCGGGAGTCAAATATCTGGACAACATGCTTGAAAGGTATGATGGAGATTACAGCCTCGCACTCGCTGCTTATAATGCGGGACCGGGAAACGTTCGGAAAAACGGAAAACTCAGTCGTTCAGCGGAACGGTATGTTGGCAGAGTGCTCGACAGCTACTATCAATACAAGAGGGATGCCACATTAAAAAATGCAGATCTTCGCAGATTAGATGCTATCCTTAGGTAGTAACGGCAGGGTATATCCGCTGTGAGTAGGGAACGCAGATCTACGTTCCCTACATCGACAGATCTAAGATTGCTTAAAGGCCCCACTGCTCATCGATATCTTGCTGATATCCACTGACTTTCCCATCAAGCACATCATCGAGAGTCACCACTTCTCCAGAGTATCCAGACTCATAGATTGCGATTGATATGGCTTTGGCTTGCAAACCGGTCCAACCATCCACTTCTGGGGATCGTCGATTCCTGATTGCATCAATAAAGTCGTAGATCTCCAGCGCGAAACCGTCTTCAATTCCATGCGGGAAAAGCCGCTCTTTCTCGTCATCGCTTAATGTTTCAAGGTACATCTCGCGGAGTTCCTGCATGTTGTATCTTGTTCCATCAAGTCTCTCCGCCTCGCCGCGATCTTTAGCTGTAAACGGATGAAAGACATCGCCGCTGTCACGGATTACACCCTCGGCACCGTAGAAAGCAACATTCAGATGGTTAGCGCACGGTGCGGCAACCGTCCAACTCCACGTTCCAATGACACCACTCTTGAACGTGATGATCGCGACCCAAGTATCTTCATGGCAAGTGGGCACCTTGCCTTTTTCGGCGTGGTTGGCGAATCGTCCATCAATCTGACGGACTTCGGCGTAAACCTTTTCGACATCACCGAAGAAGTAGCGGATGGTATCCATCATGTGTGCGCCGCTATCCATCACCATACCGCCGCCGCTGAACTCTTTTCCCAACCGCCAATGCCAATCACCGATGTTTGCTGGATCGTTCCAAGCCGCGGATTGTGCGAAGAACATTCGGGGTGTCCCGATAATGTTTCCCTCGTTAAGTGCCCATTGAACAGTCCGTTGTCCGGGTGTCCTGCGACAATTCTCTGCCGTAGCCGTAAGTCGCCCATTTTTCTTCGCGACTTCAATCATCTTCTGGCTTGCTTTGATTGTTACGCCAAACGGCTTCTCCGTCATGATGTCAACGCCCGATTCAAGACATGGGATAGCGGAGATGTGGTGATAGGCGTGGGACGTGCAGATATCTGCCCCGTTCAAATCCTCAGCTTTCAGCATTTCTTCAACGTCATCGTAAACGTGGGGCACGGTTCCCTGCAATTCTGCAACCTGTTCCGCATAGTTTTGCGCGGCTTCCCTACGCACATCACACGTTGCTTCAATTGAAAAGGTGTTAACCCCTTTTTCCACTAACGCTTGATATCCTCGCAGATGTGCATTTGCGATTCCACCACAACCAATGACCGCTAAACGAACCTTATCTGACACGGCTTTCCCCCTATAGTTCATGAACCTTGGATAGGCTTGGAATAAAATCTTGACTTTTTGACAGCTTCAGTTTACTATACCCATGTCCATATAATTTTGTCAATAATGTTTTGATAACGCATTATACTTTGCGCGATTTGCGTTTCTTGGAGTAAAAATAAACAGGGAAAGATTTCGCATGACGGTTGGAAAAGTTGTGGGAACTGTCGTTGCCACACGAAAAGATGAAAAACTGGTCGGTAGTAAGTTGCTGATTGTGCAGGATACCGAGCTAGATGGAACGCTCCTCAGTCGATATACAGTTGCTGTTGATGCTGTCGGTGCGGGTGTTGGCGAGTTGGTACTCACCGCAGCGGGAAGTTCAGCCCGTCAAACCGATGTTACTAAGAATAAGCCTATTGATGCAGTGATCATGGCGATTATTGATTCAATTGAGGTGTATAGGGAAATTCAGTTTCAGAAGTAGCAATTGGGAGACTTCTTTAGGGGGACACCAGTTGTCTATATCAACATGGTTGCAAATTCAACAGATTTACCTCTTAAAATTGAACTCATCAAGCGAATCCATTGGCTTGTCAAGCTCCGCTGGATTGCCATAACGGGTGTCTTGCTGACTGTAAGCATTGCAAGCTGGGGGCTCCACATCATTGACAATCCAACGCCGTTGTACATCATTGCGGCGTTGATGACACTTTACAACTTTGAGCCGCAAATCTATCCCAAACATCTTACGGAAAAGCCGCTCGCATCAATCCAGCGACATGCGGGTAGACATATTATCTTAGATCTGTTTTCTTTGACGGCGCTCCTCCACTTCAGCGGTGGTGTCGAAAACCCGTTTATTTTCTACTTTATCTTTCATCTCGTTATCGCGAGTATACTCCTTTCTAAAAACGTCAGTTATATCCTTGCCACACTGAACACGATCCTTTTAAGTGCTCTTATTTTTTTGGAGTATTACCACGTCCTGCCCCATTACCATCTAGAGAATTTTCTGCCTGCAACACTCTGGCGAGATCCGATTTACATTTCCAGTGTGCTGTTCGTGTTCACTAGTACCCTGTTTTTCTCCGTCTATCTTGCAACATCAATTATGGATACCGCGAGAGCGCGTGAAGCGGAGACCCGTGAATTGAAAGACAATCTTGAGGAAAAGGTTGTTGAATTAGAAGAGACAAGGGGTGCGGTGCTTTTTGAGCGAAATAAACTCACATCAATTATTGAGTGTATGCAGGAAGGGGTTATCTTTGTTGACGATAGTAACCATGTGTCACTCTTTAACAAGGCGGGCCAGCAGATCCAAAAAGAGCAATTCGGACTCGATACACAAGCGATCCAATCTCCAGAAGCTGATGGGGTACTCCTACAAATCGCAAAGGGTTTATCGAAGGGACACGCAGTGATTGAACAGCAAAGCCTACAGATTAAGGATAAATTCTTTGAAAACACTTATGCTGCCGTGCGTGATAGGGATGACAACTACCTAGGTACGGTTTTGGTTTGCCGTGACGTGACTGACCGCAAACGGATGGAACAGCAGATGGTCCAATCAGAGAAGATGGCGGCGATAGGTGAGTTGGCATCAGGGGTTGCGCATGAGATCAATAATCCGCTTGACGGTCTACTCAACTGTATCCTTCGGATAAAGCGTGATCCGCAGAACGAGTGCCAGACCAAAGAATACTTGGGACTCATGGAGGAAGCGCTCAGGCGGATTGAATCGACCGTTGGGCAGCTTCTCAATTTCTCACGTCAACGTGACTTGGAACTCGCGTCAGTTTCTCTGAATGAGGTTGTCAATGAAGTCGTTGGTTTGATTGCGTACAGTGCTGACGAAAAAAGTATTCAGATTGAGAAGCACTGCCAAGAAGAACTGTATCTAATCCGTGGGGACAAACACTTGTTAGAGCAGGTTGTCCTAAATCTCGCTCTAAATGCGATTGCGGCTATGCCCGATGGTGGTGTATTGACGTTCAAAACTGGAGAGATCGAATTTGATGCGCTGCTTGATAAAGCGACGGTTTTCGTTCAAGTAACAGATACGGGAATCGGCATCCCCAAGTCTGTCCAAGATCGGATTTTTGACCCGTTTTATACCACAAAGATTACTGAGAAAGGCACCGGACTTGGACTCTCGGTATCCAACCGAATCATCAGACAGCATGGAGGTGTCATCGAATTTGATAGCAAGATTGAGCAGGGCTCCGTGTTCACTGTCAAATTACCGATTAGGAGAGGGGTGGAAAAGGATTGAAAGTACTGGTTGTTGATGATGAAAAAATCAAATTAATTACATTACGCGATGATTTGCGTGAGGCGAACTACGATACTATTGCGGTGGAGTCTCCAGCGATTGGACTCCAACTTGTGCAGAACGAACATTTCGATGTTCTTGTCACAGATTTGCGCCTACCGAAGATGCACGGAATTGAATTTCTCAAACGTGTCCAGAAGGAGCAGCCCCATATTATTGTGATTGTCATGACCGCTTATGCGAGCGTCGAAACTGCTGTGGAAGCGATGAAATTTGGGGCGTATAACTATATCAAGAAACCTTTTTCCAGTGAGGAACTGATTCAGATGCTGGATAAACTGAAAATGCTCCACGGCAGAGATAAACAGCGTTCACAACTAAAGGTTCCTGTGAAAGGACGTTCTCCATACCATCATATTATTGGGAAAAGCCAAGCGATACAAGACCTCTTTGACCTGCTTGAAAATGTCTCCGACACCCAGAGCACTGTGCTAATCTACGGTGAACATGGCACAGGCAAGACGCTCGTTGCAAAATCAATTCATTTCAACAGTGCGCGCAGACTCCACCCTTTTAGGATCGTAAGTTGCTCAGGCATGTCTACCGAAACGTTAGATCGAGAGCTATTTGGAGACAAACAGACAGAAAACGGGTTTGGGCGTAAAGGGACGCTTTTTCTTCAGGATATTGATGCCCTTCCGATTGCACTACAGGTCAAATTCCTACGGGCACTAGAGGGGCAGCAGCTGAACCTAGACAGGAGCGCACAAAGGGAAGATGTGCGAATTATTGCTGCGACGACCAAGAATTTGCGTACGAAGGTTCAGATTGGGGAATTTCGAGACGATCTCTTCTACCGTCTAAACGTAGTCCCGATTTTTCTACCACCGTTGCGCGAGCGGGTCGCGGATATTCCCCTTTTGATTAATCACTTTTTAGATCTATTCTTGCCCAATACCTCTATCCACATCGCTCCCGAAGCTGTCGAGGTGCTCGCAGCATATCCGTGGCCCGGCAATGTTCGCGAATTAGAAAACGTAATCGAACGACTGGTAACGGTTGGAGATGGGGCGGATATTACCACCGACAATATTCCGCTTGAGTTGAAATTACCGGTACAGGTCAGTTTAGATGAGACATTGAGTGAAATCTCCTTCCAAGAGATTATCCGGTCGACAGAGCGTGAACTGATCGGTTGGGCGATGAAAAAAGCAAAGGGGAACAAAACGCAAGCCGCAAAACTGCTCAAAATGAAACCCTCAACCTTCCGTGATACTCTTGCCAAGTATCTTGACCAGATCGAATGGCAGGCGTGAAGGGGAGGGATACAAACGAAATGAACCAGAAACAGGAACGTGAGCGGCTTCGGGCAGAGGTCCTCCGCAAACGGGACAGCATCCCACCAAGTGTGAGGACTGAACTGAGCCGACGGATTGTCCGCTATGCGATCAACTGGATTGAGGAGAACCGAGCCAATGCCGTGCTAATCTACCTCAGTATGCGAAGTGAGGTGGAGACCGGTGGCTTGCTTGATTATCTGTTGACTCAGAATAAAATTGCGCTTGCTCCTGTGATGTGTATGAAGCAGCGAGACCTAACACCGCACCGTATTGTAGATGCGAAAAGAGATCTTATTCTCCATCCATACGGTATGTACCAGCCGAATAAAGAGACTTGCCCTCCTTTTCCTTTGAACCAGATCGATTTAATCTTTGTTCCCGGCGTTGCTTTTGATCCCAAGGGTTACCGCATCGGATTCCTGCCACAATGTCCGCAAGCAGTTTGGATTGGGTTAGCTTACGAAGTGCAAATTGTGACAGATACCTTTCCGCAGTCTTGGGACGTTCCCCTGCATCAAATCCTCACAGAGGATGCGTGATATTTATTGACGGTTTCTAATCCGGGGAGGATTGTTGAATGCGTCTGCCCCCGTTTTTGCGCATCGCGTCCTATGCCCGATTTTACGCTTGACATGGGAGGCGCCTGTGATATAATCCTTTTATTCGGAGTGAAGCGGTCTAGACTGTTTAGCAAGCACCCTCCCAAATCAGTGGAGGAAGGGATGGTATGCCTGATTGTGTAGAACAAAAACTGGGGGCACTCAGAAAGAGATGAGTGAGGACCACATACCTGTTCTAGTCGATGAAGTGATTCAGTTTTTACAACCGAGAAATCACGGTTTTTATGTGGATGGCACGGTTGGATTGGGCGGTCATGCCGCTATCATTTTGCAAAAGTCTGCACCGCAGGGGTTGCTACTTGGGATTGATTTGGACTCAGAGGCGTTGGATATTGCCAAGCAGAGGCTACATGAATACAAGGAGCGGGTAGCATTTGTTAGTGATAATTTTGCTCACTTAGATCAGCTGCCTCAACTGCATTGCAGTGGAGATTCGCAGGAGACCACGATTCCGCAAGTTGATGGCATTTTACTAGACCTAGGGGTGTCATCTTTGCAGCTTGATACACCGGCAAGAGGGTTTAGTTTCAATCGCTCTGGTCCCTTAGATATGCGGATGGATGCCAGCCAGTCCCTATCCGCAGCGCGCGTCGTGAACCGCCACCCAGAAGACGTGCTCGCAACGATTTTTACGCAATTCGGTCAAGAACGCTGGTCTAAAAAGATTGCGCGCCAGATTGTTCGCGCTCGAAAACGCAAGCCAATCTCAACAACAGGTCAACTGGCTGAACTCGTTCTGGATGCGATTCCCCACAAATCAACGGGTTGGCGCATCCATCCCGCGACAAGGGTTTTTCAGGCGTTAAGAATTTATATTAACGATGAGCTTAAAAACCTGCATTCCGGGATACATTGTGCTGCTGCCGCTTTGAAGCCCGGTGGACGCTTATGCATCATCTCTTTCCATTCTCTTGAGGATCGAATTGTTAAGGAACAGTTTCGCACCCTATCGCGTGCCTGCATCTGCCCACCGAAGACCCCTATTTGTGTGTGTAAGCATACACCTACTCTTGAAATACTGACCAAGCGTCCAATAGTTCCAACCCCCGATGAAATTCGACGTAATCCTCGGTCCCGAAGTGCGAAATTACGGGTTGCGATGAAGATCCCCGAATCTAAAACGCTAGATTGAACGTTTCTTAACAACCGGACGAGGCGGTTTGCAAAGGAACAATCAGAAGCTATTATAATCATGAAATATCAGAAACCAACTCCATCGTCAAAATTTCATCCCTTTGCATACTTCGCGCTTGCCATTTATATCGGTATCTTTTTTCTGAGTGCATGGTTTGCGTCAAATCAACACAAGGTTGCACTGCAAATGCGTGAGGAATTTGAGCAGCGAGGAGATCAACTCCACAACGAGATCAATAGGCTTAAGATAGAGGAAACAAGGCTCACTTCGATTGAACGGATCCACGAAGTCGCGAAAGATCTTCAGATGGTTCAACCCTCCGAGCAAGCCCATGTACTACGTGCAGATTAAGATCTGTAAGTCGAATGTTTAATTGTGCACTTAACCTTTGGGGTATTCTGGAATACCTACTTCCTTGAAGAATCTCCTCAGTAGTGCATGCTGTTACACTTCTGCATCAATACCCTATGAAGGCTAACTAGCAACAATGCCAATGCTTTAGCTTTGTGCCCAACTCTGTGGTCCTGATATTCAAAAACACCCCGTCGTTGGTGTGGACGTAGGTATCAAGCATTTGGCGGTCACGTCCGAAGGGGTGTACTACAAGAATCCAAAAGCCTTAAAGGGTTATGAGCGTAAGCTAAAACAGTTGCAACGTCAGTTGAGTCGAAGGGAGAAAGGCAGTCGTAATTGGCATAAGACCTCAAGTGAAACTTGCCAGGTTACATTACCGTATCACCTGTATTCGACAAGATGCTCAACACAAGGCAACAACGGCTATGGTCAACGGTGCGAGTCGTATTGGGATTGAGTTGCTAAATGTTGTAGGTATGCTTAAGAATCATAGGCTTGCAAAGGCATTGTCGGACGCTTCGTTGTCGAGTTTGCTTGCCATGTTAAGGTATAAAGCAGAACGGATAGGCGTAAAGATTGTGGCAGATACCTTCTATCCGTCTAGTAAGACTTGTTCAGCTTGTCGTGCAGTTGATAACGACTTGTCCTTGTCAGACAGAACCTACTATTGCGGTGTTTGTGGTCATACGCAAGACCGAGACCTCAATGCTGCCGTAAACCTGAGAAACGTCGCCATGGGACACACGGAGACGTAAAACGCTTGTGGAGAGATGGTAAGACCTCGGTTGTCGGGGCACGTCTCGTCGAAGCAAGAAGATAGCATGGAGATTCTAATGTCTACCAATAAGTCTATTAAGAGCCCCAAAGATTTATCTTTGGGAGCAGTCAGCAATATACCTTTTTCCCGGATTACAATCGTATGGGTTGGTTTGGAACTTTGCTTAGGATTATTGATAGGACGTTTGTTTCTAGTCCAATATGTGCATGGCCGGGAGCTGCGCGAACGTTCTGAGAATCAGCGTAACACGCAAGTGGTTTCTCAGGCAAAGCGCGCTACGATTTTGGATCGGCATGGAAGCGTTTTTGCAATCAATCAGGACTGGATCTCGGTCTACGCAGATCCAAAGGTGTTGAGAGATAAGCCTGATGAGCTTGCTCGTAAACTTGCGCTGCTGCTCAACGTTTCAGAAGCTAGACTCTTATCGATACTGCAGCAAAGGAAAAGGCGTTTTGTGTGGCTGAAACGGAATATAGAGTATGAGCGCATTGACGATATCCGCCGAGTCACTAAAAGCATCTATGGGGTCGGATATCGGACCCATGGAAAGCGGTCCTACCCCAAAGACGAACTAGCATCGCATATTATTGGATATACCAATTTTGAAAATAGAGGCATTGACGGGATCGAACATCAATACGATACCTACCTAAGTACGGGTAACAGAAGCGACCGCCTAGAATTACAGTCAAAAAAGAGGCGGGTTAGTACCGATGGCAAGAGACGCCCGATTCGTCCGCCACAACTTTATCAACAAGGGGGTCAATATGGTCGTAGCGTTGTCCTTACGGTTGATGAATATATCCAACATATCACAGAACGGGAACTGATTGCCGGTTGCGAGGAGTGGCAAGCGAAAGCGGGGAGTGCAATAGTTATGCACTCCAAAAGTGGCGAGATTTTAGCATTAGCAAATTATCCGAACTACAACCTCAATCATTACTCAAGGAGCGAAGAGTCAGCCAAACGGAATCGCGCCATCTGGATGCAATACGAACCCGGCTCTGTATTCAAGATCGTCACTGCTGCTGCCCTCCTCAACGAGAAACTGATGTTTCCGGACTCGCGTGAATATTGCGAGATGGGGGAATATCGTTTGTCCAATGGGCATGTCGTTCACGATATTCGACCGAATGCGTGGTTAACGCTCAGCGAAATTATCGCAAAATCCAGTAATATCGGTATCCTCAAGGCTGCAAGGCGGCTTAATAAAGAGCAGTTGGAGATCTATACGCGCCGGTTCGGATTTAGTGAAAAAACCGGTATTGATTTGCCTTACGAACGCGTCGGCAGCTTGAGAGGTATCCGGAAATGGGATGACTACACGATTGCCTCCGTTCCGTTTGGACAAGGGATTTCTGTGACACCGATTCAGGTGTTGAACGCCCTCAACGTCATTGCTACTAATGGCGTGCTGTTACAGCCGTATGTTACTCGGCAAATTATTGATAGGGATGAAGGCCTGCTGGAACAATCTTTCCCCAAGCCGATTCGCCGCGTCATTTCTGCGGAGACCGCGCAGGCAATGACGCAAATGCTTGTCGGGGTGACAGAAGCCGGCGGTGGGCTGAGGGCGCGTGTCGAAGGATATACGGTTGCTGGCAAAACCGGCACAGCGCAGAAAGCGGAACGAGGACAGGGATACGTCGAAGGCAAAGTGGTCGCTACTTTTGCAGGATTTCTTCCGGCGGAGGATGCGTTACTCTCAATTATTGTTGTCGTTGACGAACCGGCGGACGCTCCGTTCAGCAGCCGCGTCACTGCACCAATGTTCCGAAAGATTGCGAGCGAAGCGATGCGCTACCTGAGTCAAAAGAATCTCTCTACCCAAACATCAACCCCAAGCTATGCGGAATCCCAATCGGCGTTGCATTGATTGGTACTACAAGACTATAGGGTTTTCTGGGGATCGGAGGTGGAATAGATTGTGAACCTACATCACTTGCTCCAAGGGGTGAACATCCTCTCATCAGTTGAAGGACTCGATAAAGAGATTACCGGCATTGCGAGCGATAGTCGAACCGTGAAGCCGGGATATGCCTTTGTCTGCTATGAAGGAGTCAACGTTGATGGACACGCCTTTATTCCACAAGCCATCCAGAATGGTGCAACCACGATTATTGGGGAGAAGCTGGAATCGATGCCGTCGGGTGTTACCTATATCCAAACACCAAATGGACGCATCGCATTCTCGCTCATCGCAGCAAACTGGTACGGGAATCCAGCGGATCGGTTGAAGCTGATTGGCATCACCGGCACGAACGGCAAGACCTCAACAGCACATTTAGCGCATTCGATTTTCAACGCTGCGGGACTGAATTCGGGGCTCATGGGCACGGTGGGGACCCATTACGCAGATGTCTTTGTGGAGCCAACGATTACGACGCTTGAACCTTTGACGCTTCACGAACTGTTTCGAGACATTGCGGATGCTGGCGTAGATTATGTGATTATGGAAACCTCATCGCAAGGGCTTGCACAACACCGATTGGCTGGACTCGCTTTTGAAACGGCGGTTTTCACCAATCTGACACAAGATCATCTCGATTACCATGAAACAATGGAGGAATACCTGAACGCCAAGATGATGCTGTTTCAGCAACTCAATCCTGATAACGGCTTGGCAATCCTTAACGCAGACGATTCTGCCTCCGATTCGATCCGTCATCAAATCAACCCCCCAAGTCTCACCTTTGGGGTTGAACAACCGGCGGATTTGTCAGTCTCCAATGTCGAATCAACCCTCAAACGACTCTCATTTGTTGCACACACACCGAAGGGAAAAGTCCCAGCAAATTTACGTCTATTGGGCGATTACAACCTATATAACGCTCTTGCTGCGATCGGGATAGGAGTGCACCACGACTGCCCGCTTGAAGCGATCCAGGCGGGGCTGGAATCCACAGTTGTACCGGGACGATTTGAGTTGGTTGATCGGGGGCAGCCTTTCGCCGTTGTCGTGGACTATGCGCATACGCCCGACGGTTTGGAAAATCTGTTGACCGCTGCACGAAAGATTACGCAGGGCAATTTAATCTCTGTCTTTGGCTGCGGCGGAGACCGAGACCGTGGCAAACGTCCGAAGATGGGCAATATCTCCGCAACCATCGCCGATCACAGTGTAATCACCTCCGACAACCCGCGTACCGAAGAGCCAGACGCGATCCTCGCTGACATTGTGGAAGGCTTACCCAATGGCACAAGTTACGACCTAATTCAGGACCGTCGGACTGCCATCGGTCATGCGATTGGATTGGCAAAGGCGGGCGATCTTGTCGCTATCGCAGGCAAGGGGCATGAGCCTTATCAAGAGATCAATGACGTGCGATTTGATTTCGATGACAGGGAAGTCGCATCGGAATTTCTTGAGCAGTTGAAGTAGCACTAATGAAATAATTTCATTCAACTGCATCGTCAGGAGGTGATTTTAACATGGACTTTATGGCAGCTTTTTGGCCAGCAATAATGATGCTAGTGCCTTATATTCTTCTTTTATGGTTTCTTTTCCGAGCTGCTCGCGCGCTAGAAAGAATTGCGGATAGGATCGAGAGAATCGCAGACAACGAGAACACCAGAGAATAGAGGCAAATTGATCTGTTCAACCACTTTATCCTATAGTAATCTCCCTATTGTTACCCAACCCAGCAGGTTGAGTGCAGCGAGCAACTGCCTAGGACCCACCCATCATCATGAACCTCACCATTGCTGAAATCCTACAGGCAACGCAGGCCAACCTCATCCAAGGCAATCTCAACACCGTAATAACGCAGGTTTCGACAGACTCACGGACACTTAAAAAGGGCGACCTCTTTGTCGCATTGGTTGGCGAAAAATTCGATGCACATAACTTCCTAGAGGGCGTGTGCCAGCAAGGCGCGATCGGGGCGGTTGTCTCGAAACCGGTAGCGGAGTTCTCCCAGCTTGCACCGCCGATTATAGTCCGAGTAAACGACACGCTCGTTGCGCTGGGAGATATCGCCAACTGTCACCGCCGCAAGTTCGATCTGCCAATCGTCGCTATCACGGGCAGCAACGGCAAAACCACGACAAAGGACATAACGACCTCTGTGTTAGGTCAACGGTTTTCCGTTTTCAAATCTGAGAAAAGTTACAATAACCAGATCGGCATTCCTTCACGATTGATGCAACTTAGCGAAGTAGATGAGATTGCCGTGTTAGAGATTGGCACCAGTTGGCCCGGAGAGATTGAGCGGTTGTCGCAGATAACAGCGCCGACCCTCGGTGTGATTACCAACATCGGACCGGCACACTTGGAGTTGTTAGGTTCAATCGAAGGGGTCGCCGAGGAGAAAGGTGCGTTGTTAACGCATGTCGAATATGCCATCCTTAACGCCGATGATCCGATGACACCGAGGCTTACCGGACATGTGTGTGGTCAAATCACCACATTTGGTTGGCAAAATGATGCGGATATTTCTGCAGGTGAAATTGAAATCGACAGTTTCGGAAAGCCTACGTTCACATTGACAATTAGCGGGAAAGAAATCGACAGGGTGCATTTGCCCTGTCTGGGGAAACACAACATTTATAACGCCCTCGCTGCCGCTGGCGTTGGCCTCTGGGCGGGCTTAACGCCAACAGAAATCTGTACTGGACTAGAGCGTTTTCAACCGGCAGACATGCGAATGCAGCCAATCGTGCACAACGACCTACGCATCATTAACGACGCTTATAACTCGAATCCAGAGTCCCTTAAGTCCGCTTTGACATTTCTCAGCGATATCGAAATAGCTGGCAAGCGAATTGCGATCCTCGGTGATATGCTTGAACTTGGCGAACATTCTCGCACGCTCCACCTGAAAGCGGGACAGGTTATCCCGACCAACATTGACCTATTGATTACCGTTGGTCCTCATAGCCGCGCAATTGCTCATGGAGCAGAAGGCAGGATCGAGTCCATCATCTCCTGTGATACGCCGAAGCAAGCGGCACAAGAACTGATCCAATACGCTCAACCCGGCGATGCGGTGCTTATCAAGGGGTCGCGCGGGATACAATTGGAGCAGGTCTTGGAAGAACTGATGCATGAAACTTGAAATTTGGCACTTAATACTTCGGGCAGAATCTGGCTTGAAATTGTCGGTTAAGCGGAAGGAAGCAGTTACTTTCTTTTCTTCCTCATTTCTTATTGCTTCCAATTTCCAAAGGATAAACCTTAGTATCAAAAATTACCTATGCTCTACTATCTATTTTTTGAACAATTAACGGAGTTTTTTTCGCCGCTGAATGTCTTTCGTTATATCAGCTTTCGGTCCATTTATGCAACAGTAACCGCGCTACTTATAGCCCTCATCTTAGGTCCGTTCGTTATTCGACATCTGAGACGGTTGAAGATTGGTCAGCATGTCCGGGATGATGGTCCCGAAACACATTTCAGCAAGGAGGGTACGCCGACAATGGGTGGCGTACTGATTATCACGTCCGTGCTGATTTCAATTTTTCTGTGGGCGCGCTTGGATCAGCCCTATATTTTTATCCTTACCTTTAGCCTTTTGTGGTTTGGCGGACTCGGCTTTCTGGACGATTACCGGAAAATTACCAAACAACAATCACTCGGATTGAAGGGTTGGCATAAGATCGTTTTACAAACAGTTGGCGCACTTGCCATTGCCTATTTCCTCTACCAATGGGGACCTGTTCCCAAAGACAGTTTGACCGAAAGAACCTCAATCATCATTCCTTTCTTTAAGCAACTTCGTCCAGATCTCGGCGTATTCTTTATTCCATTTGCGGCGTTCGTCATTGTCAGTGCGTCGAACGCGGTGAATCTTACGGACGGGCTTGATGGTCTGGCAATCGGCTGTACTCTGTTTGTCGCAGCCACATTTGGTGTGCTGGGTTACCTTACAAGCCACCAACAATTGGCAAATTACCTTGACATCGCCCACATTCCAGCTAGTGGAGAGGCTGCGACTATCTTCTGTGCTGCGTTGATTGGCGCCGGTGTGGGCTTTTTATGGTATAATTGTCACCCGGCACAAGTTTTCATGGGAGATACGGGTTCGTTAGCTCTCGGTGCAGCGCTTGGAACGATCTCTATCTTGATCAAAGAGGAGATCTTGCTTGTGATTGTCGGTGGAATCTTTGTCGTAGAAGCACTCTCCGTTATCATCCAAGTTGTGTCTTATAAAACACGAAAAAAGCGGGTGTTCAGGATGTCGCCTCTGCATCACCATTTTGAGCAACTCGGTTGGCCCGAGCCGAAGGTTGTGCTCCGTTTCTGGATTATTGGGTTGATTTTGATGCTCGTTGCGCTGAGTACCCTCAAATTACGATAATGGGAAAAGAGAGAAGCAGAAAAGGGTGAAGATCCAATAATTATAAGGTAGTTCAAATCTGTGTAAGGGGAAGACCATGCGACTACAGAATAAAATTGCTCTTGT
The DNA here is from genome assembly GCA_021295755.1 of Candidatus Poribacteria bacterium. Taxonomy (NCBI): domain Bacteria; phylum Candidatus Poribacteria; species Candidatus Poribacteria bacterium. The sequence goes on along the minus strand of JAGWBT010000086.1, from coordinate 4,461 downwards.
CACCGGTGGGGCGACCGGCATCGGTGCTGCTACAGCTATAATGTATGCCAGAGAGGGAGCAAAAGTTATCATCGCCGATCTGAATGAGGCAGATGGTAAGGCAACTGCCCAATCCATTGAAGCGGAGGGTGGCACTGCCGTGTTTATACGGACGGATGTCTCTCAAGAAGCGGACGTTGCTGCAATGGTGAAATCAGTCGGGCAGAACTTTGGGAGGCTTGACGTGGTGGTTACCTGTGCTGGCATTCTGCTAGGTGCAGCGGTGCGTATTGATCAGTTTAACGTGGAAGCGTGGGATGCCGTCATCAGAGTCAACTTGAGAGGGACCTTCCTGTGCACTAAGCACGTTGTTCCACTGATGGAAAAAAGCGGTGGTGGGGTAATTGTGCTGATTGCGTCGGGAGCAGGAGTGACGGGCCCAAGTGCCTCCGTTGCCTACGGCGCTAGCAAAGGCGGTGTGCGTGGGTTAGGATTTACCTTGAAGAATCAGGTTGAGCCGTTAGGTATCCGGGTGCATGTTGTTTGTCCCGGCAATCTCAATACTCCGCTGAAACTCAGGGCGATCGCCGAAATTGCAGAACGGGGCGGAGAATCACCGGAAGCGGCTGTTACTGCCGCACAGTCCACTCTATTCAAACCGGAGGAGGTTGCCAAGGTGCTGACAGATCTCGCTTCTGATGCGGGAGCAAATGCCGAAGAGCTCGTATTTACGAAGTGACCCAAGCTATTGACCGTTTCCTATTCGTATTAAGAACTTATATGTAACGCAAGTTGTTGGAGCGTGTTGACATTTGGGTGCCGCCTATTTCGTAAACGTTGTAATCATTGGAGGCTTTCCCAAAAGCTAAAGTTATATACCTGTCGCCCCTCTGGGGCTATAGATCGGGCAAAGACGAGAGGATTCGTCCGTACCCCCGATTTTAATCGGGACAGGCGGGATAGTCCGTTCCGAGACCAGGGGCGAGACTAGGCGTGACCGGAGATACCCAATCTACGAGGATAGGAGTTGATTTCATCGCGCTACACATACACTAGCAATTTGGGTGTTCATATTGAGGATCTGTATGTAAGAAAATTGGTTCTCGTTGGCATGTAGCACTTTCTATCCACTTTTTGCAAATTTCTGCTTCAAAGAAATAACTCTTTACATTTTCGGTGATTTTGGTATATAATGAGTGATACACTGCTGCGAGATAGAGCAGATTCATCAGTAATGAAAAGGGCAGGCGGATGGTTTTATCAGATCAGGATATTGTTCGTTATCAGGAAATGGGGAAAATCAAAATCACTCCTCCCCCAGATCTCACCAAACAGCTCGGTTCCTGTTCCATTGATTTCCGGCTAGGGAATACCTTCCGGTTGTTTGAGCACAGTAAGTATCCCTATATCGATCTTCGTGAGGAGATTGATCTTAACGAGCTGATGCACAAGGTGGAAGTCCCCGATGGTGAAGCGTTTACCATGCAGCCGGGGGAATTTGTCCTCGCGGCAACGCTTGAAACCCTTGAACTATCCGACGATGTGATGGCGCGACTCGAAGGTCGTAGTAGCCTTGGTAGACTTGGCATTATTGTCCACAGCACGGCGGGGCTTTTTGATCCGGGTTGGGTTGGAACTGCGACACTAGAACTGGGAAATCTGGGACGCATGCCCGTTAAACTCTACCCCGGTATGCGGATTTGTGCGTTTACATTTGAAGAATTATCCTCTCCTGCAAAGGTGCCCTATCGTCGAAAACCGGGTAACAAGTATGCAGGACAAGTTGAACCGGAAGCCAGTCGTTTTGTGAGAGATTTGAATCAGTAGGTAATGACATTGCTAAAAACTTTAGCAATGATCTGCCCAATAATTCAGCATCTATGGATCAAGGCATTTATATCACTCCACTAATTTTTTGCTAAAAGGATACCTCACATAGTAAGACAATCAGGAGCAAACTACCTATCAGAGCCAACTTTCTGCTACAAATAAGAAAAAACGAGGTAGAGAAAATTCGGTGCTGACTTTTCATTTTGACAGCGATTTGATTATTGGCATATCGCTTGCGCTATATCTTTGAGGTGTCCTGTTTTCAAATTTTATTGTTTCCAATAATTCGTTGAGTAGGGTGTATGAAATGTGGCAAAAATGTCTCCCCTTGAGAGGCTTCTCATAGGCATTCTTAACGAGCCTATTGGGCAGTGCCAACCCTGCTTAGTTTAATCGTCATTGCTTGGCTCAATATTTTAATTTTTAAGGAGAGTTTAGATGACACCAAGTGAAGTCGTTGCGTTTGCAAAAGAAAAAGAGATCAAAATTGTTGACTTTAAATTCACGGATCTGCCTGGCCTGTGGCACCACTTTTCGATTCCCGCAACAGAGTTAGAGGAAGATCTGTTTGAAGATGGACTCGGTTTTGATGGTTCAAGTATTCGCGGTTTCCAAGCGATTAACGAAAGCGACATGCTCCTGTTCCCGGATCCGGATACAGCCATTGTGGATCCGGTTTGCAAGATTCCGACGCTGAGTCTCATTGGCAATATTAAGGATCCAATTACCCTAGAAAGCTATAGCCGAGACGTGCGGCATATCGCTCAAAAAGCGGAAGCCTATCTCAAGAGCACCGGGCTTGCGGATACCAGCTATTGGGGACCTGAAGCTGAATTTTTTGTATTCAATGATGTTCGCTACGGTCAAGATCAGCATTCAGGCTTCTATTCTGTTGATTCGGTTGAAGGGAGTTGGAACACAGGTGCCGATGAAGGTCCGAACCTCGGGTATAAACCGCGCTACAAGGAGGGGTATTTCCCTGTTCCGCCATCGGATACACTGCAAGACATCCGATCTGAGATGATTCTCAAGATGATCGATTGTGGGATTGGTATAGAGCTTCACCACCATGAGGTCGGCACCGGTGGACAGGGTGAGATTGATGTGCGATTTGACACCATGACCCGGATGGGCGATAAGATGGCGCTGTACAAGTATATTATCAAGAATACAGCCCGTGCCCACAACATGACAGCGACCTTTATGCCAAAGCCACTTTTTGAAGACAACGGTTCAGGCATGCACTGCCATCAGAGTTTGTGGAAAGATGGAAAAAACATCTTCTATGATCCGCAGGGTTATGCAGGGTTAAGTGAAACTGCGTTATATTACGCGGGCGGTCTCCTTAAACACCTGCCGTCGCTGTGTGCTATCATTGCACCGACAACCAATTCGTACAAGCGGTTGGTCCCGGGCTATGAGGCACCGGTGAATCTTGCATACTCGCAAAGAAACCGGAGTGCGTGTATCCGCATTCCTGTCTATTCTCAGAGCGAGGGAGGGAAGCGACTGGAACTCCGCACACCAGATCCTTCCTGTAACGCATATCTCGCTTTTAGCGCAATGCTGATGGCGGGTCTTGACGGTATCCGGAATCAGATTCACCCCGGTGAGCCGCTTGATAAAGACCTGTATGATCTAGAGCCGGAGGAACTGGCAGAAACTTGATGCCTTAGAGGACGACCATGACTACTTGCTCGAAGGCGATGTAATCACGCAGGACGTGATTGATACATGGATAGATTATAAACGTGAAAACGAAGTCGATGCAATCAATCTCCGTCCGCATCCACACGAATTTCATCTCTACTATGATATTTAATTGGCTGGATTTCTTGTCCAATTCTAGATAACAATGAGGGTAAAGCGTAAAGCGTAAACTATTAAGCAGGTTTCTTACGTTTCTACGCTTTACAATATTCACAGAGTTGAGGGGTTGTGAGCATCACTGTTTCAACAAGTGCATTATCCGTCCCTTTAAGCTTGAAGATGTCAAAGAGGCTTTGAACAATGTGGGTGTCCGTGGGATGACCGTCACTGAAGTCCGAGGCTTTGGAAGGAGTCGAGGTCACACGGAGCTTTATCGAGGAAGCGAGTACACCATTGAATTTGTACCCAAGTTAAAACTCGAGATCGTCGTTGCCGAAGAGAGTTTGGATCAAGTTGTAGATGCTGTGCAACAATCGGCTTCTACTGGAAAAATTGGTGATGGCAAGATTTTTGTCCTGCCAATTGAGGAAACGATTCGCATCCGCACCGGCGAAAAAGGTCCCGCGGCAATCTAAACGCAAACCTCAATTCATACAACAGCGCAATTGTAGGGGACGATTCCTTGATCAGAGAGGGATTGTCCCCTATATTTGTGCCCACTGAAGCAATTTATCACCTTCCCATCGCCTTTCTCCTCCCTTCCGAAATTACAGCGTGTCTCGCTCCCCATAGCGTTCAACAGTTCATTCGTTATTTTCCTTAGTTTATTGGCGCAGTAATAAACTAATGGATTAACTTTTTTATCTATTACACTCGGGCTTTGACCGGGGGCTTAGTATCCCATATAGAGTAACAATTACCTCAATTTTTGCTTGACGATTTTTCGATGAAAATGCTATTATTTCTGCTTGGTATGTTATTAATCAATCCTAAAAACTCAAA
>JAGWBT010000085.1 GCA_021295755.1 Candidatus Poribacteria bacterium | reverse complement strand
CTCCCTCTATATGCCCATAAAAAATTATCTTCTCCCTTGGGTCACTCATTGCCCCAAGGGAATGACTCAATGCGGAATGACCGGTCAGCGAGTGGCAAGTCAACCTTAGCCCCACCCTGCATTGAGGAACCGTGAATTGCGAAGCCTATCTCCGTTGCGCGACGGGCATGTTCAATGTCACAGGCAGTTCGTCCACCCGTCTGTACTGCCTGCACCAAGTCGTTCACCATCGCTGTGCCAGCGGGCCACGGTTCGGTTTCCTCCGGGAGATCTAACGGGCGTAATCCTGCTCCAGATGGACCGTCCGCTGACCAGAGGTAGCTCTCATTGGCATCGTCGAGGAGAAACAGACGTCCGTTCTCGCCCGCGACTTCAAAGGTCAAGCCTGCGTTTTCGTGGCGACCATTTGGTGTGACGTAAAGCACCGCTCCATTCGCAAGCCCGATCTGTGCATTGCCAGCCGGATCCATACGTCGACGTGAATCAGGAGGTTCTTCCGAAACGTCGTCCACTAAGCCGCTGACCCACACCGGTTCGACATCACCCGCCAAGCCTAAAATCGCATCATACGAATGGCATCCGTGATTAATCAGATTGGACAGTGCATAGGCGGTAGCACTCGTCACCTCTCCGATTACACCATCGGCAACTAGCTCGCGGAGTGCACAATAACGGGGCATCCAGCGACGGTCCAACCCTAAAAGCAGCGGCACCTCTTGACACGCGGCTACGATGCGATCCATCTCTGCCAAACTAGTAACAAGAGGTTTGTCGCATAAAATGCCGCGCACCCCAGCCTCGACAGCCAACTCGATCTGATCTACGTGCATCGTTTGGCGCGTGGCAATGCACAACAGGTCTGGTTGGATTTCCCCAAGCATCTGCCCGTAGTCGTGATAGGTCGGAATGCCACCCCAGACCTCTCGCCAGCAATCCACAAATTCTGTCCGGGTGTCCGCACCAAGGTCAAACACCGCTACCACATCCGTCTCCGGCACGGCGTGAAACGCAGTCGCAAAATTGTGACTGCCTGGGGTGCGGTGTGTCATACGATGGCATCCGGCAACCGCGACACGCAATTTATCTTGGCTTTGTTCCATTAATCCTCTCCTCATTTTTAGCTGTAGATCGAAATTTCAATCTGTTCTACCACGAAAATCCAGCGCCTTCCGGTGCAAGGAAACAGCCGTCAACAAAATGATCACGCTCTTCATCGGTCAATAATCCTGTTTCCAGATATAACGTATTGGGCAGCGCACACAGGATATTCAGGTTTATTAGTCCGCCACCATGCGTGCAGCACGGCACGCCAAACGCTGCTGCCAACAGACCAGTGGCAACGCATTCGGAGAAACCACCGAGGCGAGCGAGATCGACCTGTACAATGTCTATTCCCCGACGGACAAGGAGTTCCTTAAATTCTTCCTTACCGTACAGATTTTCGCCGGTGGCGATGGGCATGGCAAGTCCATGGGCAAGTTCGGCGTAGTCATCATAGTTGTGAGCGGGCAGCGGTTCCTCAAGCCAAAATATTCCCATCTCCTGAAAAACCTGTCCACGGCGCAACGCCTCATACACCGTGAGTGTCTGGTTGGCGTCCACCATAATCGTGACATCCGATCCAATCTCCGCCCGAATCGTTTCCAGCCGTTGGATGTCCTCCTCCAGCGTCGGCGAACCGACCTTGACCTTCACCGCCTTGAACCCTTGTTCGGCAGATTTCGCGCAGACCACCTTGAGTTCGTCGAGATCTAAGTGCATCCAACCCACCATCGTGTAGGCAGGTACTCGATCTTGTGCTTGACCTACAAGGCGGTGCGCGGGTTGCCCTGTCTCCTGTCCAAAGATGTCCCAAAGGGCGACATTCACAGCCGTGAGGGCATACATCGTCATGCCGTGGATTGCCTGCTCTTCCAGTGCCCGTCTCAGGTCTTCGTCAATCAGTCGAATAGCCAGCGGATCTCGTCCCTCAAGCAGCGGCGCGACCTCCTCATTGAGCATCGTCTGGAGCGTCTGGTTGGCACCCCGAATCGAGGAGAAGCCAACCGATGAACTGCCGACGAGACCTTTATCGGTGTGAACTTTGACAAAAACACGTCCGGGATGTCTATTGGCGCGGAGCGCATCGGTTATTGGACGTTCCGGTGGCGGGGCAATGTACAATTCGGTTTCAAGACGAGTGATTTTCATTGTTCTCTCCCTTGCGTCTTTGCGTCCTCCGATTCGGATCGGAGTCCTCGTCCCCACAAGTCGGGATCCCGACCTGTCGGGACGAGCGGGATGGGTGTTAAAGTTTCAAATGACCAAAAAAGGGTTCATCCCAAAATACCGCTCACCAGCTTCAACGTCGCTTTGGTGTTTGTGTTGATTTCGTCCACTGTTGTCCCACCAACACATTCGACATATAGTGGTCCCTCAAAGCCACCATTAACTAGCCCATTAAGAACCGTCTCAAAATCAACTAAGCCTTCGCCCGGCGTTACCATTACATCGGGTACACCATCCTCAACGACACAATCCTTGATGATTGTCGTTGTCACTTTCGGTGCAGCGATCGCCACATCGGTTTCGGGACGAAGATCGCCTTTGGTATAATAGATGATATTGCCCGGATCGTAACAAATCCCAAAGGCGGGGTGATTCACTTTACCATCAGCGTCAAGGAGATCTTGGACGGTAAGGCTGATTCCACCGTGGGGTTTCATGGTAATGTTGACACCCATTTCCCCTGCATGTGGCGCAGCCTGACGCATCAACTCAAAATAGTCCGCGTAGTGTGCTTCGTTCCCCGTACCACAATCGAGCAGCCACTTCGTGCCGAGCGCGGCGGCGTTATCAATGAGGCGTTTATAGTCATCGACAGCGGCTTCCAAACCGAAATTCAATTTCGTACTGCCGATTAGCATTGAGGGGGCCAATCCAGCATCGGCAGCGGCTTTGCGGGCTGCCGTAATTTCCGCATCCGTGCTATCAGAGCGGACGGGAATCTGACCGGCGTTAGCGAATACCGCAACATCGGTATACCCAGCAGCCGCGATATGGTCACACGCTTCGGACAGCCTATTGTATGTTTCATAACTTCTCCTTTCAAGTATTGATCCTAGATTCGTCCGAGGGTTTAACGCAGATGTGCTGCGAGCCATCCTTGCCATTCAACCCTTCGATGGAGGCGATATATTCGCGGAAGTAGGGGCAGGTTTTGGATAGAGTTCCTGATAGATGATATAACTATCAATAACCTTTTTGATGTGACGGCGCGTTTGGTCTATCCCAATATCTTCGATGAATTCATCTAGATCCGGAATCTGCTTTGCTTTGATCCATCGCCGCATCCGACCAGGACCGCCGTTGTACGCGCCTGCGACTAGCGCGTGATTGTTGTCAAACTGATCCATCAAACTTTTCATGTACCATGACCCAATCTGAATGTTGATATCTGGATTATACAACATCTTTGTGTTAAATCGTGGAATTTTGAGACGGCTTGCGAACTCGGGTCCATTTGCCGGCATAATCTGCATCAGGCCTATCGCACCTGCGTAGGAAACAATATCGGCGTTATACCGACTCTCTTCGCGAATCATAGCGGCGACAAACAACGGGTCAATTTCGTGTTTTGTTGTGTGTTTTTGAAGGAGGTTTGTGTAATAAAGTGGATAGAGGAGTCGGTATAGTTCTACCGGTATAGCGTTGTTTCTACCGTGCAGGGGTTGAAATCTTGATAGCCTGTCTGCATATCCGTGTGCCTGTTGAAACTTCTTGAGTTTTTCAAGGCAGAAAATAAGGTTATAGTAGTTATCCCGAAGATTCGAGTTGTTACGCTTAATGAGTCCGTCCAGTTCAGTCAAAGCGTCCTCAAAAAGTTTGAGACGCATTAATTGTGCCACGCGAGGCGTCTTCTTAGATCCGATATTTTTCCAAGCAGGGCTGTCCAAGGTAACACGGGCTCGGGGGGCAGCCAGAACTTCTGATTTGACAGAGCCATCGGTTTTTGAACGGAGGCGCTTCAGATGTGCTTTTGCGCGTCCACTATAGTACCAGTGACTTGCCTTCGCTATTTCGCTATATGTTGCTTCCGCTACCTTTAACTGATTTTGACGCTCATAGCTTTTTCCGATCCAGAAGTGTGCCGCCTTAGCAAAACTATCAGTTGGGGATCCTTTCATCAAGGTCGTGAAAGTTTCAATGCACTCTGCGTATCGTTCGTTCCTGAATTGAATCCAGCCGATTCTCCAGTATGCTCGCGGTAACCGGTCGCTGTGGGGGTATTGGGTCGTCAAGCGACGGTAGGAAGCGATAGCTTTATCATATAGTTTCTCGTTTTCCTGCACCCACCCAAGATCATATAACGCATCGTCCGCTAATGCACTCCAACTGTATTTTTCGACAAAGTCAATCAAATGCTTTTCAGCCAGTTGTGGCTGTCCTTTACGCCGGTAGCAAAGCGTTGAATGGTAGAGTGCCCGCGTGAGATAGCCACTCGCTGGGTAGAGAGAAACGATTTTGTTGTACGCTACAAGTGCTGAATCATATTTGCGCTGACGGTGGTATGCACGACCTATATAGTAGGTGGCGCGTGCAGTGATTTTGTCTTTATGACCTGTGGCAGCCTTGCGAAATTCCGAAATCGCGCTCTTCAATTGACCGCGATTGAATCGCACCATGGCGTGGGTCATGCGTTGATTACGAGTGATCTGGAGTTCTGGATGTCGTGCAACTAATTTTTGAAGGGCGTCAAGCGAGTTTAGCGCGATAGTATCTGCATTGTTTGCATGAATAAGCTGTTGATAGGTATCTTGGGCTTGTTTCCAGTTACCCAGTTTTGCATAGGTCTTTGCAGCCTCAAAAGTTGCTTTCCTAGCATAACTGTTTTTGGGATCAGCAATCAGTGCTGAGAAACTTTTGAGTGCCGCGGCGTAATTACCTGAACGATACTGTGCTTTGCCGAGTTCGTACTTTGCGCTAGCAAGATGCATACTATGCGGATGTTCATCGATCAACCGTTGATACCAGACGATAGCGTTCTGATTGTCTTTCATCTGTCCGTATGATTGTGCTAGATGGTAGATAACATAGTCTGCTAAGGGATATGTTGCAGAAAGCGCGAGCGCATAATGTTCAATCGCTTTTGGCCATTTCTTTCCCTTTTCGTAACAGTAAGCGAGCACATGATGGATCGCTTGTTTCTCTGGATGTGTTGAAGGCGTTTTGAGTAAATCCTCCAAGCTCCGGGCAGCCTGAGTATAATTTCCCTGATCGACGAGGGTGAGTGCCTTCTCAAAAGGAGGCGCTCCAAACCCCTGCGGAATCATACAGACGGTGAGGACGATAGGGAGTAGATAACTGTACAGATTTTTTTTCAACATATCGTTACGGCGGTCTGGAGCGAGATTTGTCAACTTGTCCTTAAAGCGATTCAAGTGGTTATGGGCTATCTTCAAGCAGCTGTTGTACCGCTGAGTTGTCGGGTGCTTGCTCCTGAATCCACCGAATTACCTCCTTCATATTTTTGGGCCATTTCTTTTTCTGGAATGCTTTTGCAAGACGAATACCGGTGTTAATAAGGATTGCTTTAATTTCCGTATCACCGAGATCCAGGGCTAATGCAGCGCGGTATTTCGCTTTCGCTTTGAGATGTTCATCGCGGCCGATTAAGCAGTGCACGAGGCTATTTCGCACAAGTGCAAGATTATCCACCGCCATTTGGGAATTATCAGTACGGTTCAGTTGCGCCTCAAACTGCGACTCAATACTCAGGAGATTGTGGTAAGCAACTTTGTCCCGTGGATCGCTGGCGAGTGCCGCATCAAACGCTGGCAATGCTTTCAGGGGTTGTTTCTTCATCAAATAAAGATACCCAATCGTATTATAGATTCCTATACCCCGATCGGATTCTGGGATACTTTCAAACACCTTGAGCGCTGCCGTATATTTCTTTCGGTTTAGAAGATAGTTCCCGCGTTGAATCTGAAGATTGACCAACCCCGTTTTGGCTTGAAGATTATCTGGCTCAAGTTCCAAAATCTCTTCAAACACCCTCCCCGCGTTGTCGAAATCCTTTGCATGTTCGTAGACATACGCGAGGCTCAAGCGAAGGTTGATGTGTGCTGGGGCTAACGCGAGTCCCGCTTCAAGCTGTGCAATCGCTTGGGCGTAACGCCTTTGATTGTCGAGTACTTGCCCGTATTTATGATAGACCGCGATCAGGTTGTTCCGCGCTTGTGCATTCTCCGGATCGGCAGTGAAAACCGCATTGAATGCGCGGATTGCCTGCGGGTAGTCTCGTTTTTGGAAATATAAATCCCCTAGCAAACCGTGAGCATCAATGGCACCCGAATCAAACTCAAGAAGTTCACGATAGGCTTCAATAGCCAGATCTAAATTTCCCTTTTCGCGAAATGTGTTCGCCCGCTTCCAGTACAAATCCGTCAGATTGGTTTTCATACTGGCAAGATCGGGCATCAATTGGCGGGCCTGCTGATAGGCATCAATCGCTTCCTCCCAACGTTGGGATTGAGTCAACTGTACACCGAAATTGTTGTAGGACCGAGCGAGATTTTGCTTGGCATCTGTGGCACCGGGATTAAATTGCAATGCTTTTTTGTACTCTGCAATTGCGTTTTGGTGATCCCCGCTTTTTGCGTAGACCTCACCTGTCAGACTATATAGTGTCGAATCTGTCGGGTCAAGTTGGAGTGCTTCTGAAAAAAACGCAATTGCTTGCGGATAAGTTTCATCTACTAGGGCAGCGATACCCTGCTCACGATAGAGTTGATGTAGATTATTTTTGGCTGGATGATAGCGAGGGTTAATCTGGAGCGCGCTCTTGAAAGCTGCGATAGCTTCGTCAATTTTCTGACTTTGATAGTATATCACGCCGGCGATGTTATACCCCTCTGGCGATGCCTCCCGATTGAGCATCTTTTGAAGCTGGACGAGTGCTTCCTCTCTACGTCCGCTTTTCTGATAGGCAAGAAGCAGTTTTTCGTTGGCTTGCTGAAAGTACGGATTAAGCGCTAAACAGGCTTTGAAATTTGCAATCGCTGCGTCCATTTCGTCTTTATCGAAATTGACAGTGCCGAGGAGATAGTGGCTCCGGACGTGTTTTGGATTGGTTTCAATCTGTACTTTGAGAATTGCAATTGCAGCTTCATGTTGAGGCGTGTAGGGTGGAGTCGCGTAGACTTTGTGCAGTGTCGCCTTATCTCGATCCGTCGGGCGTTGTGCCGTTGCTGCGAAGAAAAGCACATCCACTGAATCTGAGCTGTGTCCCCAAAGTCCTATTGCATGTCCAAGTTCATGGAGACAAACGGTTCGCATCTTTTCGGGCGAAAGCAGCGCCGCCGAACCGATTTCTCGCAACGCCAAAACCATGTCTACCTCGAAATCAGTCTCTGAGAGACGGGTGAGCCCCGTTTTGCCGAGTGCGGTATCGATGATTCGCGTCAATCCACTCCGCTGCCACCGCACGCGAATGTCTGCGTTGTCGGTTGCCTTCACCTCTTGGAATTGTATCTGCCCATCAGCGGCAGCTTCCCATTCGCGCATGGCATAGCGGAAACTTTCCAGATACGTTTCAACCCCCTCAATGCCGATAGGCACAGGTGCTATATGGACACGGATCGGCATTTGGGTGAAACGGGTAATTTTCCCGTCGGAAAAAACTGTGATATGGTTAAAATAGTCGTCCGCCGAAGAAGCAGCGTCGGCAATCAGGAGCAGTATCAGGATTGAGAGAATGAAAACAGGGTGTTGATGTTTCATAGCGGGTGTCTCCTGTGCGTGATAAGTGTGCGAGAAATACCGTGCTGCTGCTTTGAATCAGGCAGATATCAAGCCCCCTTAGTTCTGTGGGGAGGGCAATCGCATCTGTGATAAAAATTAGGCAATTGAGCAATCAGTACCTGGGCAGGGCTCCGGACGGAACGCAGGTTGGCTAACCCTGATTTCATCGAGGGCAGGTTGCAGTGCAGCGGAAATCCCGCCTGTCCTGATTTATCGGGGATCCATCGGGGCTCTGGGAACAAGTACGGGTTGGGGAACCTGTCCTCACGATGAGATTGCTATTGTCATATGCCAAAGTCAGAGGTATGCACAGCCGGAAATAGGACATGATTTTCGCCATTGAAGTGCGTAAGCCCTACACAATACTTACATGCAATTCCCCTAGTTTTGTGGGTCCGGCACCTTGTACTTTGGGTCCGCAAAGTATCTGGACCCATTAATTTGATGAATACGCCATCTGGTTGACTTCTTTGTCAGGTAAAAAGATGCTAGCTCACTAATACAGCCGTCCGAATGTGCGTTTGGAAAAAACATAAGTCCCTTTGCACTTGCTTCCATATAGGGCCTCTTTATATACGCACCGCGAATATAAAAGTCTGTCAACTTCCACTGTTCCCAATCCGGAATCTCACGGCAAGGCGGGGCTATCATTGTGCCCCACAGAGCTTGTTGAACACTTCTAGCATTTGACCACGAGTGGGAAGTACGATCTTGCGCTGGAATATCCCATTCCATACTTGTTGCTGTGTCCAAGGTTCGCGTGAGGGCAGACATATCCTCTGCTGCATAGGCGTTAATAAAGTCCCTGTAAACCTCCTGAATCTCTGCTATTTCTAATTCAAAATTATTTTCTCGGACCGCCACCTCTTCGTCCGGCACATGTTCTCTGTATGACTTATTGATGTAAGGTGCCGTTGGAAAAAGGAAAAATTCGGTGAATCGGAGTCGTTCGGTAAATATCTCGTTATCAACATCTCCACAACCCAGGAGGTGTGCAAACACAACTATCAGGAGTAACATGGTCGTAGCGAGGCTTAAAATTCTTTTTGGGTACATAGGTTTTCCTCCTAACAAAACGCGCTAGTAGGCGATGGCGTTAAGAGTCACTAAATACGTGATAATTTCATTGGCGAATTTTATTTCAGTTACATCATCGAAGTGTATTATGTTCGCGTGCCCGAAATTCACTGTAAAATCAACGGTCAGGTGACGTAAGAATTCATAACCGATTCCACCCGACGCGACCAAACCGGTCTGTCTCGCTTTTTCCAATTTGAAGGGGGGATGCCAAGTTACAAGTGTTGCGAGTCCGAGAGAACTGACGAAGTAAAAATCAATGCTTCGGAGCGGAAAGTACATCATGCCGGCACCGGCGCTCCCATTGGCGATCATAGTATCCCGATAAAGATTCGATAACGGGAGCCATGAGATGCGACTTGTGTAGTAGAGAAGGAATTGATCTGACAGTCCGTGCCCAATTTTGAGCTCTGTTGCAAAAGTAGGTCTTGTTTGACGCGGATCCGGCCAGCTGCCTTCGTACGCTTCCGCCCAATAGACCGCAAGCGGTGCTGTAAAGTTGGTGAAGCCAACGCCGGCACCGATACCAAAAATAAAACCTTCGCGCCACCCTCGAAGCCCTGAAATGATTTTGGGAATATCGCGATCGCGTTCTTCGTAAATGACGATGATACTTGTGTCTCTCGTGGGTGGTTTCGTGAGTGATCTCTGATTCTGGTCTTGCCCCTCGTTAATGATGCTTTTGTCTGCCGCATTGGCCGCGTGTCCATGTTGCACGACGGGAAGGATCAAAAAAGCGACAATTAGTCCGAAATAATATGATTGTGGTACAATTTTCTTCATTCTGTTTTCCTCATGATGGGCTTGAACGGAGGCTGCCAAAGCAGTAAGGACCTGAGTTGGTCGATTTTGGAAAATCGCCCCCGATGCTGCGACTGGGGGCGAGGCAACCGAATCAAAATCGGTTGTAGCGATGGCGTTGGGTTTCACGGTTTCTGTTCAACCCAACACCGTTCCGAGGGTTTGCGATCTACGTGTTGACATTTCTGTGATAATGGAGATATGTCAACACTCACCCTACCCAATAGTCAATGGTCAAAAATAGTTTCATTCCTTCAGAATCGGGGTCTAGGGGCTTACTGTAGTTGTCCGATTCGCCAGTCATCAAATCGCTTTGGACTCCTAGTTTCTGCTCGGAGAGTTGTGTTGTCCGGCAATAAAATAACTCATTATCATTGATGTTGTCCCAAACCTTTCATTATCGAGCCGGCAGTCCGCGATAGACCAGCCCCCCTGTGACCAGCGCAATCAGTAGAAAAAGGACGCCAGCACCGTAAAATCCCAATAGCAATTTGCCGAACCCAAACAGTGCGCAATAGACAAATGCCGAACCCAACACCCAGTTGAGCAGTGCTGGCATACCACTCTCTTCAATCGGTTGGACATTTGCGAGGCTAGGAATACGTCCCCACCAGCCGCCATTCGGTCGGATGCGTTGATAGAACGCAATTAACCTCTCTTCTGAAACAGGGGAGGTCACCAAAGTCGTGACGAGCCAAGTTAGCGTTGAAATCGGAACAATAATCAGCAGCTGATATGCGAAGTTATCTTTTGTCTGGGGCAGGGTGAACACAATTGTTGACACAACTGCCGAGGTAACCATCGCAGCAATCTCGGACCATGCATTAATCCGCCACCAGTACCACCGCAGGATCTGCACGAGTCCAATCCCTGCGTTGAGAGCGATCAGGAATTTCCACGCTCCTGCAATCGAGTTCATGAATAAACTGGTCACCCCTGCAACGAGCATGATCAACACCACCGAGATCCGAGAAGCAACCACGTAGTGCCGGTCGTCAGCCTCTGGTTTGAAAAAGCGTTTGTAGAAATCGTTGACGAGATAGGACGCTCCCCAATTCAGGTGGGTGTCAATCGTTGACATAAACGCTGCAAGAAATGCAGTAAGCATAAGCCCAAGCAATCCTGTGGGCAGGTATTCGAGCATCAACTTCGGATAACCTGCTTCCGGGTCGCTGAGGTTTGGATAGACAACCATTGATACAAGGGCGACTAGAATCCAGGGCCAAGGACGTAACGTATAGTGTGCGATGTTGAACCATAGTGTGGCAAGCAATGTATTCCGTTCGTCCTTCGCCGCAAACATCCGTTGGGCGATGTAACCACCGCCATCTACTCCGTTTGCCGCCCACCATTGAACACCGAGGTAAACGCCAAAGGTCAATATCGCCATCTCGCCGGCACCAAAATCTGGAAAGAAGTGCAGGATCGAGTGGTCTGCCCCATGCATCTCCGACAGCTTGGTTTTCAGGGTGCCTATACCACCAATCTTGACAACAGCGATAACTGCTAACGCAATCGATCCAATCATCGCCATACCGAATTGGACTAGGTCCGTTATGACAACCCCCCAAAACCCGGACAGCGCACAATAGATGCCCGCAATTAACATACACGCAAGGACAACAAGCACCTTCGATGTGCCGGTGTCGGGCAGATTAAAGGTCAACACGATGATCTTCTGCATTGCCAAAATCACCCAACCCATCGTGATGCAATTTATTGGCAATCCGATGTATAGGGCACGAAAGCCACGCAATAAGCTGGCTGATCTGCCGGCATAACGCAATTCTGTCAATTCAACGTCGGTGATAACCTCCGCTCGCCGCCAGAGCCTGGAGAATAGGAATGTTGCTAACATTCCGCTCAAGACCATGTTCCACCAGAGCCAATTCCCTGCAATTCCGTCCTTGACTACGAGTCCCGTGACCGCCAACGGTGTATCCGCGGCAAACGTCGTCGCGACCATTGATGTGCCTGCGAGCCACCACGGTAAATTTCTACCAGAAACGAAAAATTCGTTAATATCCCTCCCAGCACGTTTGGAATAGTAGATACCGAGTCCAAGTGCAAAAAGTATATAACTAATGATGATTGCACCATCAATGGGTGAAAGTTTCATCTAAGACAGATCTCCTTATAATGTTTATATGTCATGAGGGGCCATGTGCGATTGATTCGGTACATTGATGTTGTATCAGGCTGCAAATTTTGAAGCCGGTAGTCTAGGGAAAGCTCGGAAAATTACCGGAAAGCTCGGCTATCTTATCATGGCGCAAATCCCAAATCAAGCGAAATAAGAGGCAAATTTCCGCTACAAATAAAAAAATAAAAGGCGGGGAAATTTGCCGCTCGAGGATCTCGGTTTCGCTTGCCACCTATCCTGAAATCTGCTAAAATAAATCCATAACCCGTCGGATTGTAAAAGCAATTTCTGATAACTGCAAACACTTATGCGTGGGGATAGCGCACGGGAGATTCGTATGAGAGATGAACCATTGAGGTCTATTCACGTCGGCACGGGCGGCAGAGGCACTTGGCCCATTGATGTTGTAATAGCTGACCCAAATTGGGAGCCTGTTGCCTTGGTAGATGTCGATGAGCCTGTCCTCGAAATCGCACGCGAGAAAACAGGACTAGAAAAATCCGCTTGCTTCTCAAGCCTTGAAGAAGCAGCTAAAGTGGTCGATGCCGATGCTGCATTGATTTGTACCCCAACAGCAACGCATGCTCCTTTCGCACGGATGGGGTTTGATGCCGGTTTACATGTCCTTGTTGAAAAAGGAATGACAACCGACCTCACTTTAGCGAAGCAATTGGTCAGGGAGGGGGAGGGGAGCGGCGTCAGATTCTGTGTGGCACAGAATTATCGCTATCAGCCGCTGCAACAGACAATAAAAGGACTCCTCGATGAGGGAACTTGCGGCACCCCCGCGATCGTTGACCTTATCCACCACCGCTATCGCCCGGATCCACGCACGCTTAACTATCTCAATGCAATGATTTGGGATATGAGTTGCCACCATTTTGATAACCTCAACTTCTGGTTTGGTCCCGTTCAAACCGTGATTGCGCGGACATTCAATACACCTTGGAGTCAATATCCTTACGATTCAGGAGTTTATGCGATTCTCGAATACGAAAACGGGATGGTATGCAATTATGGGATAACGCACTGTGCCCAAAACAGTTCATATCACCTACGCATGCAGATGGATAGGGGCACACTCCGAGCCTACGACGTAGAGGGAATCGAATTTCAACCGACGGGCGATGGTGAGCCTGAAACGATTGAACCGCTATCTTTGCCACGCAGCGAACAGCTTGTGCTGGATGCGTTAAGGGAGTATATCCGCAACGCGGTTGAACCGGGGATCTCAGGTAGGAATAACCTGCAAATACTCGCTCTCTGTCAGGCAACGTGCGACGCTGCAAGTACCGGTGCGGCTGTCAAGGTGGCGGATCTGCTTGAAACATAGAGGCAATAAACGTCTGCAACCAATCTGTTGACCGTTGCAAATTTTATAGAGATCACGATGCCAGACAGAACTCAACATCCATACCGAGATTTTGTGCTAATCACCAACCCAATTTCCGGAAAAGGCAAGGCTGCTGCAATTGCTGAACAGGCGTTTCAGCGTCTCACAGTTAAAGGTTACACGGGACGTCTGGAGTTGACCACTCAGTCCGGTGACGCAAACCGGATCGCGCAGGAAGCTATTGAAAATGATTCACACTGGATTATTGCGTGCGGCGGTGATGGTACAATTCACGAGGTGGTTAACGCGATTGCCGAGAAGCCGGACGTAGTGCTTGGCGTCCTGCCGTGCGGCAAGGGGAACGATTTCGCAGAGGCGTTGAAGATTCCTACAAAGCCAGTGGACGCCATCGGAGTGCTGTTAAATGGGGCTACGCGACAAGTTGACCTCGGCAAAATCGGAGATCACTATTTTGATACGATTGTCACATGTGGGTATGATGCTGAGGTGAGTCGGCGTGTTACAGAGGAGGGCACGCCTTTTTCTGGGACGGCTGCTTATGTGTATACGGCGATCACAACGCTTTTTCGCTATAGATCGCCTGTGGTTCGCCTTGAAGGGGACTTCGGCTCCTACGAAGGTGAAATCCTTCTGACTGCTACCGGCGTCACGTCTAGTTATGGCGGCGGGATGAAAATTGTGCCGGGGGCAGTTATAGATGACGGGTTGTTTGATGTATGTATTATCGAACCTGTTCCCCGTCGAACTGTTTTGCGTTTGCTAGTCACCCTTTTCTGGGGAGGACATGCCGGACATCGCGCGGTCCGGATACACCGCACAAAATCGCTGACAATCGAAACAGACCCACCGATACTCCTTTATGCGGACGGAGAACGGATTTGCTACACCCCTGCGGCCGTTGAAATAGTTGAACGAGGACTGACTGTTATTGCACCTTAATAAGTAGTAGACATACGTCGCCCCGATAGATCGGGATTCAAAGCAATATGCCGTAACCTTGTATCCCTCGTGGCTATAGGTTTCCTAACCTGCGAGATGCCGTAGGTTGGGTTGAACCGGCACTGTGAAACCCAACGCTCACGTTTCGTACATTACGTTTTAGATTTTGCTAATGTACAAGGTTCGTCAATTTAATGAACTAATGAACCAATGAATAAATTTACCACAGTCGCTGTGCAGCAAGTCGTTCTTCATCCAGTTCCATTCCTAATCCAGGTCCCTCTGGGACGATGATATGTCCCGCTTCGTAACGCACCCGCTCCTTGACAACCTGTTCGTAGTAAACGAGGGGTCCTGCGGGATAGCACGGGAAATCAATGTTGGGCATCGCCGCGGCAAAATGCGCCCGCGCTGCCGTGCCGATGGAGAGTTCCACAGTGCTGCCCATTAACGTCTTAATGCCAAAAAGTTCAGCCAACCCAAACACCTTCTGACAAGCAGTCATCCCCGAATACCCCACGCCGAGGTTGAAAATATCTACCGCTTCGTGCCGCGCCAACCGTACTGCTACAGGAGCTTCCGACGAATGCTCGCTGATTGGCACATCTACCGCTTGTTTCACCGTGATAAAATCCTCAACCGGGGCGTTCTGGCGTCCTTTGACAGGGGATTCAACTAGATTCGGCTTGAAGGCTGTAAAGCGACCGATGACGTCAATCGCCGTTTCCACGTCAAACCGTCCGCTTGCATCTAGAGCATTAATCTCCACCCCGTTACCCCAACGCTGCCGGAGTTCCGAAAGGAACCGTTCGTCCAACGTCAGATCTGCACCGAAATAGTAGCGGATTGTTGGGTGTCCTTGGTCTTGCAATTTGTCGATGCGCTGCAGGTTGGCTTCTATATCTGCTTCAATCTGGCACGGTGCGAGAGGATAGGCGAAGGGAATCCGTTCGCGGTATTTGCCACCAAATAGTTGGTAGATTGGTGTGTCTAACGCTCGACCGATGGCATCGTGTAGCGCGATGTCAATTCCAGCGAGGACCTGATGCTCCCACTCCTGTCCTTCCAGATCCACCTGAATCGCCGTCAGGTCAAACGGGCTGCGGCCGACAAGCAACGGTTCTAACCGAGCCGCTAACCCATTGACCGTTTCTGGAGTGAGGTCAAGGTTGACATCGGACATCTCTCCCAAGCCTGTAATATCGGCATCGGTTTGCAGGCGAACGATGATGTGGTGGGAGATTGCTTTCTCCGAATCGGAAGGGCAGGTTCGTCCCATTTCGCGGGTTGAGTAGATTGGAATCAGTTCAATAGCTGTAATCTGCATGTTTGCTCCTGGTTACGTGATATGTAATACGTGATGCGTGAGGAAAAGCACTTAGGTATTACTCGTTACGCATTATTTTTTTGAGGGTGTAAGTGATGGTAACGAAATTGGTAAATTTCATTTGTTTGGGATTCGTCTTAATGCTGGTTACAGCCAGTTTGCACAGCGCGCAAGAGGTTGAGACAGAGGTTCAGCCACCAGATCTCCGTACGCGCAAGTCTGGCAGCGATTG
>JAGWBT010000084.1:29533-31933 GCA_021295755.1 Candidatus Poribacteria bacterium | reverse complement strand
CCACGACCAGCCAACCACTCAATCTCTGTCATATAGGACGCAGAGACACTGACGACCGGCTCTGCACCTACCTCGAAGCGTTCCGGCAGGAATTCCTCAAGCTGCTCACGATTCGTCAAAAAGCTGACCGATATGGATGTTGACTTCGGACTGTCCTTGCACTCGAATTTATGTCCACAGGGTCCTTGTCTCGGTCCCATGCTTGGACCATTGTCAGGTCGAAGTTTGTAAGGCATAGTATCCTCCTATTGATTTGAACGCTAGCTGTTGTGTACATGACAAAAATCGTACATATTTTACAGGGCATAATAGATTAGATGGTAAATACCTTCCGTTCCAATTATCATACCCCCTTTGTAAATCAGAATCCTCATTGCCGATGTTTAAGCTCTCCCCATGTCGTTGTGAGCTTACCGCGTGGAGAAACAGATAGAAGATTTACAGGGAATGGCCAACCGTCGGGAGTGTATTCTTCCGTTTTTTCTCGGTTAGCCCACCAATCTATTCTTCTGGGCCAACCGCCGACGGCATAAATCTTTCCATCCACAACACTAGTTCCTAACCCCCACCTTTCAGTAGGCATCTCCTCCACCATTCTCCATTTGTTTTCCGTTCGGTCATATTCTAATACTGTTTTATAAATTACCCATTTTCCTGCTGCCTTAACTCCACCTTTTCCCTCTTTTCCAGCCCACTTCTGACCCCCGAAGACATAAATCATCCCATTACCGACAGCGCTAGCCGATATCCCATTAGTATCCAGCCATAGATCCGCTTTCCGCGTCCAAGCGTCCGCGAAGGGGTCGTACGCCTCCACTAGTTTAGACCCCTTTTTATCAGTGTCCTCTAAGCACCCACCGAAGACATAAATTGTTCCGAGCACCGCCGCGGAGGCTGAGTTCCATCTTGGATTTGGCATGTTAGCTTTCTGTTCCCAAGTGTCCGTCGCGGGATCATAAACCTCGACCGCACCAAGCGGAATCATATCCGCGTCTGCTCCCCCAATGGCATAAATCTTTTTCCCTACCGTCACGGTGGTTAACCCCAATCTCGGCGTTGGCATGTCTGCCTTTTGCGTCCATGTGTCTGTCTTAGGATCATACTCATCCACTCGTGCGAAGGCATCGAGACCATCAAACCCCCCAATCACATAAATCTTCTCCCCTACTGTGCTGGCGGATAACAGAAACCGGCCCACAGGTATTCTACTTTTTTGAGTCCATGTGTTTGCTATGGGGTCATATTCCTCCACAGGTGGCTGGATTTGTGGGCTATTATCTTGTCCTCCAATAGCATAAACCTTTCCGTTCACCACACTAGTGGCAAGGGCATATCTTCCGACATGCATGTTCGCTTTCTCTTCCCATTTTCCCGCAAAACTGACGGTTGAAGAGCCAAAGAACCCACCTAGTATCAATCCCATGAATATTCCGTACACAATACGTTTCATGGTGCAAACCTCTCCGATCCCGCGAAGCGGGGATCCTCGATTTATTGGGACCAACTGAGAGCCTTCGACCTGTGTTCTTCTGATATTCGTTGTCACGACACATTCTCCTTTCACATACGGAGTGTTTCCTCAAAAATGCACTATCATACTAGAAATTTTCCATGAAGCTGCTTAGTAATGGGTGAAAATTATACCGGACGGCCGGGGAAAAACACATACACCGTTGTGTTAAATAGTGTGCCATATATCAACCACAGGCTGCCGATAACGAAATCGCCAAGGACCAGGCCAAGAAAAAAATACGAAGCCCGGCGATAGAGTTGAGGACCACCATATTTAAGGATAATCCATTTCGTGATTGAACTAATCATTAAACAGAGCCAGAGAAACTGAATCCAATGTCCTAAGGACATGATGTATCCCAATGGATGAAAGGGCCACCAGATGAACCACAATCGCATCAGCGTTAAAAAGAAAACGGATATCGCGCCAACGCCTATAAAAGCAATTTCACCATGTTTTATTTCCGAGAGATTGGTCAGCCAACGGGCTAGCGCTTGGTAGGTCCAAGCACCGTACCATGCGTTTGGCCAATCACCAAATCCTGACATGGCCCCATACCTATGATAAATATCCAGATAAGCCCAGAAACAGGCAAGGATACCGAAGAAAGCAGCAACCATGATCAACGTAGAAAGCTGCTTTCGTCTTATTATTGGTGTATCATCGGTTAGCTTAAATCCCTCCAGTTGGTGAGGCATCGGATGACTAGCATAAGCCCTATTAAACCAGGTATACAGCGCGAAACCTGTTAAATCCCCCGGACTAAACCGGCGCGAACCTAAGGTATTCGGCAAATCTTCAGAAACCCGAAGATACTCAAACGCGTGAACAGGAAACCCCAATTCCGCACGCACGCGCGTTATTGTCACAGAAACAGCGTAGTATAT
>JAGWBT010000084.1:0-29467 GCA_021295755.1 Candidatus Poribacteria bacterium | reverse complement strand
TAAGGCATCGGTTCATCTGAGTCATCTGCGTCGCGTCTACGGAACACACCAATCAGCACACGCGTAAAAAATCTTTTACCGACCCAGATTGCTGCTACACAAAGCCCAAGCACTGACCCAAATTCCTGTTGCTTCAAAAACGGGATGCCGGGAATATTAGATAGTCCGAAAACACTGATTAAGATTTTAATGAAGTTCCGAAACAGAAAGAAAAACCAACAAGAAAAAGACAGGTCCAACGGCATGAGAAACCCAATGCCTATGATAAACGGGTAGAATGCGGTATATGTATTACCCATAGCATCCCACGGTCTATCTGTGAAGGAACCGATATTCTGACGCGTTATCGGTATTTGAGGAAACGCAGGATATAAAATATTTAGGCCATTGATAAGAGAAATACTGCCTGCTGTGGCAAATCCGATCCACATCAGACGATTGCGAAAAAATCCAGATTTTGCATCTGCCATCTCCAGGGGCAAGCGAGTTATTGGATAAGTCAACCGTTCGTGTTCCGTCCATTGCCGTCGCAAAACAACGGTTATACACAACATGACGAAGACCAGCACGAAAGTAAAACTGCCCCATGCGATTATCGGAGATAACCACACTTGAAGCGTATGTATATCATAAAGCGATGAATCTCCCTTGTAATATCCTGTCAATACATCTCTATCGTTGACCGTAAGCCAATCTGGTAGGTACTTCCAAAGAATGTCCTTCCATTCATTTTCCGGTGTCGCAAACCAATAAGCATACCCAAACGATGGAATGACTTCGGCGAGCATGATATTGTTTGAAATCGCCGATGCGATCGAGAGCATGATATAAATAATCAATAGCTCACCGTGAGTCAACGCTGTTTTTGAAAAACGCGCAGAAATCGCATTGAACGCTGCCAGCAAGAAGATTGTAAAAATTACATTGGGAAAAGGGGAAACATAGGTTAATCGGGCATACCAAGCGACCTCTTGATAGGCGATCCAGTAGCTATTGAATGGTATCCAAATAATCGCGATCAGTACCGGCCGCCAAGGGAACTTTGGACTTTTGCTTTCCATTATCTATTGTTTGACTACTTGAAGATAGCAACCGTATTTTCTGCTCTTGCCAATTGCCTAGATTAAATCACGATTTCTAAACCATGTGAGTATTTCCAAGAGAGCCTCGTCACGCTGTTGAATTGCCTCGGCAAGTTTATCTGGAGACCAGTCGTAAAATCCTTTACCCGTCTTTGCCCCTAATTCACCCTGTGCAATCTTGTCTCGGACCAGTTGTGTAGGCTCAGTAGAGCGATCGAGTTCAGGTAGAAGGTAAGTTTGAATTGCTAGCGTGAGATCCAAACCGCCCAAGTCTGCGGTCTCCAACGGACCAATCACCGGCATCCGCAGCCCAAAGCTCAACCTAGCAATGAGATCTACATCTTCGGGTGTAGCAATTTCATCGGCTACGATAGCGATTGCTTCTCGACGCAAAGCGTGTTGCAGACGATTGCCCACGAAACCGGGGACGTCTTTCCTAACCTGCGCCGGATACTTCCCAGCCACCTTCAGCAATAGACTTGTCGTTTCGATGGCTTCAGCAGAGGTCTGTTCTCCATGCACAACCTCTACCAATGGAATCAGATGGGGCGGATTCCAGAAGTGAGTAACTAGAAACCGTTCAGGTTGGTTCAGTGCAATTGCCATGTCGGCGACGCGGAAACTAGAACTGTTACTAGTAATGATGGTGTGCGTCGAGCAATGTGCCTCCAGTTGACGAAGTACCTCGTGCTTGACGGCAAGATCTTCAAAGACCGCTTCGACGATAAAATCAGCTTCGGACGCTGCATCCGCTAAATCAGGAGTAAGGGTGATGCGTGAAGGCACAACTGATGCCTCATCCTCACTTACGAAGTTGTGTGCAATACAAGTTTGAAGATTGTCCCGGATCCGCGGTAGGGCGTTACCTAGAATCTTATCGTCATTGTCAGTCAAGGCAATCTGAAAGCCCGCCAGCGCAAAAACTTGAGCGATACCGTGCCCCATTGTACCTGCCCCGATGACTGCGATGTTGTCGACGTTCACACACCCCTCCTCAGTTCAGGGGACCATTAAATTCCACTGTAATGCCGTCCGGATCACGAGCGTAAAACCACCCCCAACCTTCTGGATAACTACTTGGAAAAGGCGCTGTATTACAAGGTACACCTAACGCTTGTAGTCGGTCGTAGGTAACTTGGAGATCTGCTACGTTCAAGGCAATATGGGTTGCACCGACATCGTTATTCTGACGGTCAAATGGCACCCCAACGGGGTTAAGGTACTGGAGCAGCTCCAATCTGGCATTCCCTGCTTCAAGCAACGCAATCTTAATCTGAGCAGCCGGTACCTGTACCCCAGCCGATATGCGTTCACCTGACACCTCGCGAACGGATATAATCTCCAGTCCGAGTGCTTCATGGTAGAACTGAAGGGATTGATCTATGTCGCTCACCGGGATTCCAAGATGAGCGATGGCTTGTATGTCTATATGACTCACGGGAGACTCTCCTAGCGATGTTTTAACTTATAGACCGTGGATTTAACCGCAGCCACGATAGTATCTAGATCATCTTGGGTGAGACGCGGATACATAGGCAGCCCTACAGATGCCTCGTGGGCGCGTTCTGCTATAGGGCATAGACCGCGTTGGTAACCGCGTACACGGTAGATCTGGTGTAGATAGTTTGGCATGTTGCAACCAGGAGCCGTTTGAATGCCCTCTTCATGATTCAAGATATGGCGAAAATCGGGCAAGGTCGCACCGAATTTCGATCCATCGAACAGAATGTTGTAGAGGTGGAAGACATGCTTGCAATCCGGATCTTCGTAGGGCGGCGTAATTTCGTCAATCTCCTCCAAGCGTTCAGTCAGATAGTGGGCAGCCGCGCGACGCCGTTTGTTCAAACTCTCCAACTTGCGCAACTGGACCCGTCCCACCGCCGCTTGCGACTCATTCATTCGATTGTTCCGTGGGATAACGCCTGCTGGTTCGACAACATCGAAGGAGAAGTTACGGATGGTCTCATCATCAGGCAGTTCATCCTCCTCAAATTCAAAGAAGTATTTGACTCCCATTGACCGCAGCATCGGCGTTATGGACGCATAGTCATCTCGACTGGTTGTGAGCATCCCGCCCTCGCCCAAGGTGGTCATGTTCTTAATAGAATGGAAGCTGAAGGTGCCAATATCACCGAAAGATCCGACCTTACGTCCCTTATATTCTGCACCGACTGCTCTAGCGGCATCTTCCAGTACCAACAAGTTGTGCTTGTGGGCGAGTGCCATGATTGGGTCCATGTCACACGGATGGCCGCCGTCATGAACTAGAAAAATCGCCCGCGTACGATCGGTGATCTGTTCAGCGATGCTCGCAGGATCGATGTTAAATGTCCGCGCATCCACATCGGCGAAAACCACCTTCGCACCCCGTGCCAAGATTGGCTGTGATGTTGCGATAAAGGTAATCGGTGTCGTGATGACCTCATCCTCCGGATTTAGACGCATCAGATCCGCACCGATATGCAGTGCTGCTGTGCAGTTGCTAGTGGTAAAAGCATACTGGGTACCGGTATAGGCAGCGAATGCTTCTTCGAAGGCAGCTGTCTGAGGACCGTTGGTCAACCACTCCTGCTGCATTGCCTCTAGGACAGCTTCATATTCTTCCTCATCATATTCACTACCGAAGTAGGAGTTTTTAACCTTGTAGGTAACGCCTTCAGGTGGGCGGTATGCTGCCCGGAAACCGCTGCGACTTGAACCTGACTGTCCTTTGCTCATGATGGGTATGTCCTTTATCCTCTTGAAATCGAGAATGAAACGTTACAGCACCCCGTGATCTTTCAGATACTGAATACTGTCGTCAAAGACCCTTTCCGTCAACTCTCGCAGCGTGTGCAACTCGATCGCCATGATCCCCGCATAATCGTCAGCCTGAAGCTGCTTGAGGAGTCCCTCCATGTTGAGCCCCCCTTGTCCGAGTGCCACACAGATCCAACTCCCACGCGCATCCGTTTGCAGATCTTTGCGGTACTTACGACCGTGCCGCGCTGGATCATATTTTGTCGCATCTTTCAAATGGACATGGCGGATGTAGGGCTTCAGCACATCGTAGGCGTAAGGAAAGCCTTCCTCACCTGCAATGAACAGGTTACACGGATCGAAGTTCACCTGAAAGTGTGCCGAATCCATAAACTCAACCAAATCCAGCGTGCCATCCGCCGTGCGAGTCACATCGGTAGCAACCTGATTATACTCTGTTTCAATGATGATTGTTACATTGTGTTTTTCGGCAGCTTCCATGACAGGCTGCATGTTACGCTTGTAACGTTGCATGGAGGCTTTGGCATCGTAGGCAAGATTGCCGCCGTAATAACTGATGACATAAGAGGCACCTAGCTCGGCTGCGGTCTCAATCGCTTCAATAAAATTGCCGTGTAGTTCGGGGATGTCAGCCTGTGTGCTAGCGTTCATCTTGATGGAACCCCCCTTGGCTGTACCTCCGATGGCTCCGGGACGTATACCGTACTTTTCTAACGCTCGCTTGAAGTCAGGCAGGGTGTCTCGCGCAGGAGCAATGCAATCTATGTACTCCAGTCCATAGTTTTGGGCTTTCTGACAGATCTCATCTATACTGAGCCAAGGGAATTCCCAAGCGGTGATTGCAACTTTTAGTTTTTTCGACATATTTTATGATCCTCCTATTGGGAGTAGGTCATGGGCTGGCACACGCCTAGCAGCATACAGGGCACAGAAGGCTTCGGCATACTGGACGCCGCACTGCATACCGCGATAGCGAGATTGTACCTCCATCCGGGCAACGAGATCCGTTCCACGCCATTCTTTCAGCCATTTTACTTGGCTTTCATGGCTTTCAAGCATCTGCTGCTTTAACTCGAAGGTCTGGGTAATGTCAACCCAGATAGTCGGTTGAAATTCATGACCGCCGAAAGATTCCATGTAAAAGACAGGCCCCAACGATGGATGGACTTCGGTGCCTGTGTCGCTTTCATAGTTAGGCAGCGTGGCGAGGAACGAGGCATCGAAAACTAACTGACTCGCTGCGACATGATCTGGCGCATAATCTACCGGTGGATGGGTAATGATAATGTCTGGGCGTGCCTGCCTAATTACTTCTGCCACCTTTTGACGAGCAGCTTTATCTGGATAGATATCCAGATCTTCGAACAAGGGTGGGATATACTCAGCCCCGATGATAGCTGCTGACGCCTCCGCTTCTTTGCGACGGAGGGCAGCCAATTCCGCCTTGGGGATGTTACCACCGAGGGCTCCATCGCACAAATTGGACATAATCACTGTGTGACCAGCCAACGCGTACTTGGCTAATGTTCCCGCACAAGCAGTTTCCAAATCGTCGGGGTGAGCGGCGATAGCAAGCACTCGCATATATCTCCCTCCTACACGCATCAGAGGACATCGGTTCATTAGTTCATTTATGAACCAATGTACTAATGAACTATAGTGAATTTAAAAAATAAATAGACGCTTTCGCCCCCCGGTAGGTGCGGTTTTCACCCGCACCGGTTTGGCGTGTCTCATTAATTCTAAGACCCACTATAAACAGGTTAGACGGGATCACCTTCCCACTGGGGGGTTATAATATCGTTGACCACCCAATAACCGTTCGCACGGATGCGCGGTTTCTGTGTCATGATCACGTCCAGCACATAGGGGCGATTTGCATGGATTGCTTCTTCTAGGGCAGGCTTCAAATCGTCAGGACGCTCAACCCGACGCCCCTCTGCCCCAAAGGCACGGGCAAGTTCAGCAAAATCCGGATTATAGGGTTTGTCTTCAGCCTCTATTTTGAACTCGGTGCCAATGAGGCGCTCCCAGTGACGTTTCTGATAAAGAGAGATGATATTAAATGAGTAGTTGTTCTGCACGACCCATACCGGATTGATGCCGTACTCCACAGCAGGCAGGAGCGTCTGCATAGTAGATCGGAATGCACCATCACCCACCGCAGCAACGACAGGGACATCTGGGTTGCCTAGCTTTGCACCCAAAGCAGCAGGCACCTCCTGCCCCATTGTCCCGTATCCACTACCGACGATATGCGTCATGGGGCGTGTAAAACGCATGTGTTGCCCCACGGCATGCCGCACACCCACTCCGCTGATAAAGATCCCTTCCGGTGGCAAAATCTGCTGAATATCACCTAAGAGCCTTTCCACGGCGATAGGGGAATCATTTGAACCCTCGGCAGCATGTAACTCAGCCCACCATGTTTCGCGCTGTTGCTGCATACTTTTGACCCAATCAGAAGGTTGACGGGGCGGTGTCGTGGCTTCTGCTGCTTCCAAGAACTGCTTGAGGGTTGCATCAGCGTCGCCGACGACGCCAACTTCTACAGGGAAGATTTTACCAATTTGGTGTGGGTCGATGTCTACATGGATCAGTTTTGCAGGTGGGATAGCGAAGAAGTGCTGATGTTTCCAAGAGTTACAGTCCATTTCTGGCATTCGCGTACCTATCGCCAGAATAACGTCAGCTTCGTGTGCCATTCGGTTTGAAACTGGTGTTCCAACAGTACCGGTAAAACCTGCCGCTAATGGATGTTCACCGCTGATCGCCCCTTGACCACTCATGGTGGTTGCCACAGGAATTTGGAGATACTCAGCCAGCGCTGTAAGTGCCGCTGTGGCTTGGCTTAATAACACTCCATTTCCCACGTAGATCAGTGGACGTTCGGCTTTGAGCAACAAATTCAGGGAACGATCTACCTCCTCTGGATCCGCTAGCACCCGAGCGCTTGTTGTCCGATGGGCTGTTATATCGCGTATGTCATAATCCATACTTTGTGAATAGAAATCCAACGGTACATGAATCATCACGGGACCAGGGTTCCCGGTTAGAGCATAGTTGAAAGCACGGGATACCACATGAGGCAAGAGCTTGGCATGTGCTACCTTCCAAACCCGTTTGGTGATCGGCTTAAATAGCTCAAATTGCTCATCATCGTGGTGTGTGCCGAACTCTTGGAGAGCATCCGTGCCGCTGTAGAAACTCGGAACGCCTCCACAAATAATGACCATCGCTGAGCTATCCAGCAACGCATCAGCTACCCCTGTGATGGTATTTGTTGCACCGGGACCAACCGTTGTTGATATGACAGCCGGTTTGTGGGTTACTCGGAAATACGCGTCTGCCGCATGAGTCGCAATCTGTTCGTGAGGCACAGAAAGGAACTTGATGTTAGAATCGACCAGTGCATCCAGAAATGAAAGATTACCGTGCCCAGCCATACCAAAGACATATTCAACTCCTTGGCTTTCCAAGCACCGGACAATCGCCTCACCGCCAGTAAGCTTCATTGTTATCTCCTTTTGTGATTGCCAGATAAAGGATGGGAAATTGGAAGAGATTGAGTTGAAAAATGGGAAAGTGAAACAACGGGTGTGTGAGGGGGCGAGTGTGTAAGGAAGCAAGGGGTGAGGATTTAACGCGCTTCCACGCTCCCTCACTTCCACGGCTGCTCGTTCTCTCGTTTTCTCTCCCGATAGATCGAGGTGAAAGCACCTTCCCTTTGTTCAATTGTCCAGCGCAATAACACGTCGTTCCGCGGAAGAACGGTAAATGGCATCAACCACCCGTTGCACATATAACCCTTCTTCACCCGGAATCTGATATGCGCTACCGCTTTCCACCGCCTCGGAAAAAAGCTGGATCTCCCGCAAATACATATTTTCTGGGCTGTACTCAATCGCCTCAGCTTCGGATTCTACGAGTCCGTCGGGTGTGCGTTTGTAGTACCATAGGTTTCCCGTTGGCAATTGATAAATTGTGTTTTCTGCGACCAGCATCCCTTCGCTTCCATATACCTCTAGCAATCTACGCCCACGGAAGTTCGGCACACTCATATAGCACTCCATAACCCCCTGTGCTCCATTGTCGAACTTGAAAAGAATGGAAGCAGTATCCTCTACCTCATAACCGTGTACGAGTGTATCGCAGAAGCTGCATACTTCTGTGATGCGTCCAACCATCATCGACATCAAATCGATGGTATGAACGCCCATATCCATCATGGATCCCCCACCAGCAATCTTCGGATCGTGTATCCAAGCCCCAAAATCCTCATCGGTATCAACAGGAGGTGCCCAAACGGAGTAACGGACGCGTGCAGCTACCGGTGTTCCGATAGCACCATCTCGAATCAGATCGCGCATTTTTTCATGGCACGCATGATAACGCATCATGAAACCGATACCAAGTACGACATTTTGTTCACGGCAGATACGCACCATCTCCTCCCCCTGATGGGCGTTCAAAGCAATTGGTTTCTGGCACAGCACATGTTTGCCATTTTTAGCTGCGTTGATGGTGAGGTCTGCGTGGGTTGCGGGCGGGGCAGCGATATACACTGCATCAATGGCAGAGTCCGACAATAACGCCGCTGTATCCTGATAAACTTTTCCGCCAAATGTATCGGCAGTTGCCTGAGCGCGATCTATAAGGAGGTCACAGACGCCAACAAGTCGCGCGTTCTCCGCAACCATAATACCTTCCGGAATGGCACGCCCATTAGCAATCTGTCCACATCCAATGACACCCCAGCCGATTGCCATATTTACCTCCTAATCCATATTGAACAACCGTGCCATGTTGAGGCCAAAAATCTGCTCCTTCTCGCCATCACTGATTTTGGCGTAGGCAACATGCCCGACCTCTGCTAACAGTGAGTGTTGGGGTTCATCAGAACCAAAGATTATCCGATCAATCCCCACATTTTGCACCAAATATTCAATCACCCCAAAGTAACGTCCCAAAGTGTTGAAATTGAGATAGACATTGGAGTTGGCATTGGTGACTTCGATGGCTTCATCCATTGCTTCCCATGTCTCCTTAGCATCGTAAGCACCACAGTGGGAGACAATGAAGTTTACATTCGGATACCATTGGGCGACTGCAGCAATCAGATAAGGGCGATTCAACCGCAGATCTACTTCAGTTCGGGGACCCGAGTGAATGATGATAGGAGCTTGGTGTGCTGCGGCAAACTCAAAGACGGGTCTATAGTTTGGACCGTCAATCGGATAGTATTCAGTATGAGCGGCGGGGTGAAGCTTAATACCGAGCATCCCACCGGCAAAGCTGCGTTCTAGCGTAGGCAGGACCTCATCGGGGTAATTGGGATCAACCCGACACATGCCGATGAAGCGATCAGGGTGCTCTTGTATCACGGGTAAAATAACATCTGGGCTGCCTTGGACACATGCCTTGTCAACTCCCAAGCGATCCATCACCTTGAGGAATGGGAGGTGTACGGATGTCAACCCGTCAATGATAAGAACGTCATTGAGAGGTTGACCAGCGTCCACGCAATCTCGAATCCAACTTGATGAACGAGTCATTGACGTAATTCCTTTCTTTCAGCCTACCTCTGCCATGAGGCGCCGCAGATTTCCACCAGCAATCAAAGCACGTGCTTCATCGGTTAGCTCCGAATATCGTACCAACCCCAAAGCGACCCCCGGTCCATTATACGGCATACCTGTCCCGAACAAGATGCGTTCTGGACCAAAATGCTGGACCAAATGCTCCACGCCTTGGTGTGGGGTATAGTAGGAGATTTCTACATGCAGATTAGGGCACTGGTTCATGAGGGGATGGATAATATTCATTGCCGAAAAATTCAGACGCATGATGACTAAGGGCATCTGAGGATGATGCTGACAGATGTCGTAAACATTTTGTGCTGAGTAGCTAGGGCGTGTCTCATCTGGAAACTTCCCCAGATCTGAGTCAGTCAGAAGCACCGGCGTCCGATAGGCTTCAAAAGCAGAAAACAGCTTGCCACATGCCCAGTCCGCCACGAGATTCGCATAGTAAAAGGAGGGCAACAGTCGTGTGACCTTCACCCCTTGATCCAACATATCCTCAACCACCTTGATGGGCTCAGGCATACCTGGATAATGATGTAACGGATATACCCAACAGCCATGAAGCCGCTCATACCCCTTGATAGCTTGCATCAAGCTGCCATTGCCGCCAGTCGCATGATATACGACAGCTTCATCAATGCCTAGATAATCCATCTCTGCTAGCAATCCTTCGGTGGTATGAAACGCTAGCGGCGAGGATTTCCGTTGTCTGCCGATGTAGGTGTTGCAATCGAAAAAGTTCAGTTGTGCCATGAGGTTTCCTTGGAGAAAGGGAGGAAGCATAGAAAGGAAAGGACAAAAAACACTTCCTCTCTCTTGTTGCTAGGTGAGAATGGGAAAGTGAACGTTTGTTGTTGGGCTTAGTTCGCTTAATTGGTTGGAATTAATATTGAGCCTTAAGCTGTCCCCAGGTGGTCGCCAGTCTACCTTTAGGCGAAACAGCAAGCGCATCTTCTATCGATTTTTCTCCGAGGACTAGGATCTCATCTATAGTTAAGGGTCTTTCAAAAACTATCACTTCGTCTACAGCACCCTTGAATTCCCGATTTGCCGCCCACGCCGCATGCTTCACCGCTGCGGTGTTGCCGATGCGAAGGCTATCATCGGATTCCGTTTGCGCGCCTCTTAAAATCGGATATCCGGCAGTTGGTAATCCATTGAGCCAATGTGTCAGCACACCCCTTCTACCATCTCTAACGAGTACAAGATGCTGCCATGTACCTGCGATAAGTTGGGTTGCAGGACGTACAGCGAAAGGAGGTCCTTGCCATGCGTCTGCAACTACCAGACCGTGGAAGAAATTGTTAGTTTCTGCGGCGCGCTGTTGGATACTAAACCCTTGAGGGATCGGATTGTGATTACTCATAATAACGGTAAAATCTTTCTGTATACGATCCGGGTTTACCCACAATGAGATGGTATGCCCCTCTCTGCCCGTATTTGTTGGGGTATTCATCTCAACAAAAGCCTGATCGCCATCAAACTCCAGTGCTTTGCCGAACTTTCCGTCGATCCATTTGGATTGTCCTGCAAATTGCAGGTTTCCGTCATTGCCGTTACCAGAGGAATCGTTAATTTTATTACCGTTACCCTCATCAAAGAGCCATATTCCCAACACATCTTCGTTTGCAACGGTAGCTGCATCACCTATGCTTGTTAAGATAACACCAATTCCAATTAAACCGATGCATATTAGAATCAATCCGAATTTCATTGGCATGCTCCTTTTCTTGACGTGGGCGCTGTAGATAACTCCTATTATCTATTTCTGACCCCCACTAGGCCAGCAATAGAAATAAACTACACTTACTTTTAGGACTTACGCGATTGTCTGCGTCCATGAACCTACCGCCTCTTGCAGTTCCTGTATCTTGAGTCCTGCATCAGATTCAGGAACATGGTTCAAGATTCCGTAGGTTACATGTTCTGCCTATTGACTGCGTAATTCCTATATCTATTATAGCGCTGCTTAAAATAAATGCAACATAAATTTTCAGCCTTGATTTGCCTCCGATTTTCAATGCAGGTATCTTATTCTCTTTTGCACATTTTCACTACTAACTCGGAATTCTTAAACTATTGAGAAAAATGAACAGACTTTATTGTTGACAAAATTTTCTGGTTATGCTATCATTCTTGTTACCATCTAGTGGAATGATCAAGGGAGGTGCTGTCTTTTAGGAGACAGTGCTTCCCCCATCAAGGGAGCTTTCTCTCAGGAGACGGTTCTTCCCTTGATCTCAAACTCAGATGCAGAGCAGGGCTGATTTTTTAGCCCTGCTTTTTTATTTTACAAAAGAGAGGGCAATCGATGATACAAACACCACCGGAGGCGGCAGTTGTTCTTTTTGACGGCAAAGATCTCAGCAACTGGACGAAGTTTGATGGAGGTGCACCGGCTTGGGGGGTCGCTGACAACGCGATGACCGTGACCGCCGGCGGAGGCGACATCGTGAGTCGGGAGGAGTTTACCGATTTTCTACTTCACTTGGAGTTTATGACACCTGATATGCCCGATGCAACGGGTCAAGCGAAGGGAAATAGCGGGGTATTCCTTCAGGGACGGTATGAAATCCAGGTCTTGGATTCCTACGGGATTGATGTGCCGGGCATGGGAGACTGTGGCGCAATTTACAACCAATTTGCATCGTTGGTGAACGCTTGCAAGCCGCCACTTGAATGGCAAACATACGATGTGGTATTCCGTGCTGCTCGCGTGGATGAGTCGGGAGAGATAGAGGAAAATGCGCGTGTAACTGTGCTGCAGAACGGGGTTGTGATACAGAATAACGTCCAAATACAGGGGGCTACAGGTGGGGCGACGGACGACGATGCCGCAGCGCCGGGCCCCTTACGGCTGCAGGACCACGGTAACCCAGTGAAATATCGCAATATTTGGGCTGTACCGCTTCCGCTGAAGGGTTCGGAGGTATATTAATTTAATGCTGGGATGCTGCACCGACCCTCGAAATGCAAGCGCGGAGTTTGTCGATTAGCCGTATCGTCCTTCGATATAGTCCGCTGTTTTTTCGTTTTGAGGCGTTAGGAACAGATCTTCAGTGCGGCTGTGCTCAATAATCTCACCGAGCAGCATGAAGATACATTCATCGCTTATACGACGTGCCTGCGCCATATTATGTGTGACAATTAGAATGGTGTAGTGTCCCGCAAGCTCCAACATCAACTCTTCAACTGCCCGTGTCCCTTTGGCATCAAGGGTAGAACATGGTTCGTCCATTAAAATCACCCGCGGTTTCAGCGGCAGCAGCCGAGCTATGCACAACTTTTGCTGCTGTTCAAGCTGTAAGGTAGTTGCTCTCACCTTTAGTTGATCCTTCAGATCGTCCCACAGGAATACCTCCCTCAATGCTGCTTCAACAATATCGTCAGTTTCCGACTTTTTCCGTATGCGGTTTTCAGAATGAACACGCAGGCCGAACACAATATTCTCGTAAACGGAGATTGGTAGGGGATTCGGACGCTGAAACACCATACCGACGTTTTTGCGAAGTTCCGGTAATGAAACATCCGCATCGTAGATATTTTTACCGAGGATTTCAACCTCCCCGGTCGTCGTAACGTTGCCGTAGCGTTCGTTTACGCGGTTGAAACAGCGCAGCAACGTGGTTTTTCCACAGCCGGAGGGGCCAATAAGCCCTGTTATCAAACCGTCAATAATCTTCACACTCACATTGATAAGTGCCTGAAAATCACCATACCACAGGTTAAGCTGACGGGTTTCAATGCTATGTCTTTTGTCTGCGCTCATCCGAAGTTTCCATTCACATAGTCATAGGTTAGTCTGTTCGCCGGTGAATCGGAGAAAATAACGTCGTTGTCGTCGATTTCGATTAGCTCGCTCTCGAATATAAAAGCGGTACGATTTGCCAAGCGACGTGCCTGTTGAACCAAATTGGTGACGAGGATAATGGTGATTTGCGATTGTAATTCTTTGAGGATATCCTCAATTCGCATTGTTGTCACCGGATCGACGGCAATCGAAAATTCGTCGAGGCAAAGAATTTCGGGTTGGTGTGAGAGCGCACGAGCGATGGTCAAGCGCTGCTGCTGTCCGCCCGACAGCTTCGTGCCGAGACTGTTGAGTCGGTCTTTAACCTCATCCCAAAGGGCTGCCTGTTGCAGACAACGCTCGACGAGTTCGTCTAACTCGCTCCGGTTGTGGATGCCCGCAGTCCGAGGCGCGAAAGCAACATTATCGTAGATGGACAATGGTAAGCCAACTGGAAGCGGAAATACCATCCCAATTCGGCGGCGCAGTTGGTTGACGTTTTTGACGCTTTTCACATCCGCACCGTCGATTTTCACCAAACCGCTGACCTGTGCACTTGGCTCGAATTCGATCGTGCGATTAATCGTTTTCAACAGTGTTGTCTTGCCAGATTGCGCGGGACCGATAATGCCTAGTATTTCATTCTCATATACATCGAAAGAAATTCCTTGGAGAGCTTTCGCTTCCCCGTATCGGACGGTGAGATCCGCAATTTCAATTTTCTTCGTAGAGTTAGATATCTGTGCCAATGTCTTAGATTTTACCGTAATAGGAGTTACACATTTCAGTATGTAGTTGCCTGATTCATCGGGCGTCACCACGGATTTCCAATCTAAATCCTACCATCGCTTTCGAGATCGCAGATACACACGCAGCACAATCGCCACTGCGTTCACCATCAACACAGCGCCCAACAGCACAACGGCTGTGCCGTACTCTAAGGCTTCGGGAACCCCCGGCACTTGCGTCGAGAGTTGATACAAGTGCATCGAGAGTGCCATAAACCGATCCAATAGACCGTAGGCGAGAACATCCCCTTCAGAAATTGCCTTAAAAAATACCGCTCCAGTAAACATAATGGGGGCAGTTTCACCTGCCGCCCGCGACACCTGTAAAATGACTCCGGTCAGGATACCACTGATTGAGTTTGGCAGAACAATACCACGAATTGTCTGCCACCGTGTCGCACCGGTATTCCAACACGCTTCGCGGAACGCCATCGGAACAGCGCCGAGTGCCTCTTTCGTGCTTGCAATGATAACCGGCAACGTCATAATCGCCAATGTGAGTGAAGCCGCTAAAACTGAGCGTCCCATCCTTGCAAAATACACGAAGGCGCCCACCCCAAAAAGTGCGTGAACGATACTCGGTACGCCGGCGAGATTGACCACTGCGAGGTTGATTATACGGGTGAACCAACTTTCGCGGGCATATTCGTTCAGATACACTGCTGCCAACACACCGATCGGTGCAGAAACGAGCAGCGAAATTATCACGATGTAAATTGTTCCAAGCAGCGGTGCCCATATACCGCCGGCTCTCATCCCATTTGTAGGATTTGTGAAAAAGAACTCTGGAGACAGGACCGGCGCTGCCTTGACAAAGAGATATACAACGATGAGGATAAGCGGCAAGATCATCAACAGCGTCATCACGAAAAAGATGCCTCGTGCGATATTCTCCATCAACTGTTTTTTACGGCTCTGTGCGGTTGCGGTGAACATCAAGTGAGGAGCGACGACTTCTGGAGAGGTGGGGGAGGAATTTATATCTGTTGCCATCTAATTTCTCGAATGAACGCTACGCCTTTTCGCGGATGCCTTTAATCACAAGGTCGGTAACAAAGTTTACGATAAATGTAATTGTAAATAACAAAACACCGATAATAAACAACACACGATAATGATCACTGCCTACCGCTGCCTCACCTAATTCAGCTGCGATCGTGGCGGTCAGCGTACGGACAGAATCGAAAGGGCTATTTGGCATGTTTACCGCATGGCCCGTTGTCATCAACACCGCCATAGTCTCACCCACTGCGCGGCCGACGCCCAATAATACCGCTGCAAGCAGTCCATTCTTTGCAGTGGGCAATAACACACGGTAAACCACCTGCCATCGTGTTGCACCGAGTGCTTCAGCCGCTTCTCGGTATGAATCCGGAACCGCCTTGAGTGCGTCCTCACCGATAGAGACAATGATAGGGACGCTCATCAGTGCTAGAATGATGCCACCATTTAGCATCGTTAAGCCGATCGGCACGTTGAACAGTTCGATAATCAGAGCGTTCATCACCGTTAAACCGATGAAACCCCACACGACAGACGGAATCGCTGCGAGTAACTCGATGACGATTTTGAGCGTCTCCTTAAGATAGCTGCCCCAAGCCCGAACGGCACAGCGATAACCATTGCTAGAACCGTTACACTAAACGTGCCTGCGATTAATGCCAATACGCCGTAACGTTTATTATTCACAGAGGTGGGATACCATTCGGGGCTAGTGAGAAACTCAACGATGTCCAATCCGCCAAAGAAAAACCCCATCCCTTCCCGAAAGACGAAAAAGAAGATGCCGAAGACGAAGATAATCGCGCTGATACCACACAGGCGAATCATTGCTTCGATTACTGGCTCACACCAACGTCCCAGTTGGTGAAAAACATTCACGATTGTTCGCATAATTAATGGGCATCCATGCTCATTTCTGTCCGACGGGCACGTAACCTGTTTTCTCAACGATCCCCTGTCCCGTGGGCGAAAAGATCCAATCTAGGTAAGTCTGTTCCTGCGGTTCTGGCGTTCCAAGCGAGTACATATACAGGGGCCTTGCGATTGGATACGTGCCATCGAGGACGCCTTGGGCGGTGGGACCATAGGCGGCATCACCGGTGACTTTGGCAATTTTGAGCATCTTCACCTCTTCCGTGGCGTACCCCATGCCGCTATAGCCAATTGCACACGGTGTATGTGCCACGAGTTCGACGACATCCTTAGAACCGTGTAAATCTCTTGAGCCGAGCTTATAGTCGCGATTCTTGCCAAGCACTGCTGAACGAAAATAGACGAATGTTCCAGAATTCGATTGCCGGCTCACCCGAATAATTTCGTCATTAGAACACTCGCTATTATCGATCCCGAGCTGAGACCATTCAGTTATATCGCCACCTTCTCCATAGATGCTAGCAAGCTGCTCTAGGGAGATTTCAGCCAGCGGGTTGTCCTTATGGATGTAAACAGCAAGCGCATCATATCCAACGATGAACTCTTTTGGTGCTTCACCGGTACTCTCTACCACCCGTTCAGATTCCGCCGGGGTCATTTGACGACTACAATTTGCGATGTCTACCGTACCGCTAACCAGCGCAGCGATGCCGGTTCCCGAACCGCCACCGGAGACTTCAAGGGACACATTGGGTTCGACGGTAGCATACGCCTCTGCCCACGCCTGTGCGAGATTGACCATCGTATCAGAACCTGCGTTCTGAATCACGACTTTCTCTGCTTTCTTTGTACAGCCGTTTGAAAATAGACAGAACGCTACCGCAACGATAGCGCACAACACTTTATTAAACATCAGTTTCCTGCTCTTTCTCAACGTCATCACCGAGAATTGCTTGAACCAATTCTCGGATGTGTGATTCGCTTGAACTTCCGCTTCAGTTCCTTCAAGTTTTGATGGATCTGGCACTTCCCAACTAATACGTACCGGTCTCGACGGCAACGACGGGATTGCCTTTTCCGCTTTCTCAGAGAGCGATACGATGATTGCGTAATCTTTGAGATCTAAAATCTGGCTCAAATATTTGGAGGTCTGACCAGAAATGTCAATCCCTTTTTCCTCCATGAACTGCACCGTTCTTGAATCCAGCGGTTGGGATGCCGCCCCGGCACTGCTGAATCGTATCCTATGCGATTCGAGCGCATTGCCGATACCGACCGCCATCTGTCCTCGGCACGCATCGTGCTCGGCGACGAAAAGTACGCGCAACACCTGCTGGTAGTCATGCCTTAAATCTTCACCGGTACACATATACAAAACTTCTTCACAAATATTGCTTGCCTGATTCGCTACACGCTCCAAGCAGCTGACAATCGTCACCAGTGGCACCAGCGCCTCTGATGGCAATTCACCATTGCTATGCAGCTGGATTAAGTCACTATGAATTTCGTGGCGCAGGCTATCTATCACCCGTTCTTTTTCCCTTTCCCGCGCTGCCTTCGCCAATTCAGCATCGCTTTCACTGAAGGCATGCATAGCGTTGCGGAGGAACGGAATTGCGAGGTTGGCAATGTTGATGAGTTTGGGATGGGAGGCTTGTGCCCCCAAGTCACTGACAGTCAAAAATCGCCGAGCCATCGCTTTCGCATAATCGCCAACACGCTCTAATTCGGTATTAATTTTGATGACCGAATAAACAAAACGCATTTGAGTTGCGACGGGCAGGTGCTTAATCAGGAACCTCTGGCAAAGTGATTCTAGAGCCTCCTCTAACTCATCGATATGCCGATCCCTTAAGATCACAACATAAGCCGATTGTCGATCATTATGCTCAATCGCACTCAGACAGGTCTCTAACGCTTGCTCAACTAATTTGCCCATCTCAATTACATTGCTGCGGATCAGATCGATGTCCTGCTGCATGTTTTCTTCTAAGTGAGATTGCATAGCGTGTCCCCTCCAATTTTGTCAGATTCCAGCGCTTCTCATGATACATGGCAGTATATCATAGTTGAGGGACGATAAATAAAACAACCATTGCTAGAACCTAAAGAATCCCGTCAAACGTGGCATGATCGTCGCGTCAGGTTTGGCGCCGTTATCCGGTTCATCGTAAAAGACAAAAACAAGATTGGGCATGATATGAAACGCCTCGAATGGTGTCCAATCCAGTCCAGCAATGATCATATTCGGTGCTGCTGTGCCATCAAAGTGGACATAACCGTTGTTCGGAGCGGGGCTTGGATCGAACAGCCGATCAAACCGAGCAAAAGCCCATAGCTTCTTTTCGAGCAATTGCGCCGCGCCGAATACCGAGCTGGCTAAAATGTTAAGGTTGTCCTTGCCTTCCGGCTCCCGCGTCTGATTGGCAAGCTGAACACCGACCCGAAATTGATCGCTTTGATAGCCAAGCAAACCTTGTAATGTGTACCATCTGCTCCGATCCACCGCATTCTCAAAATCGGCATATCCTTCAACGATAA
The DNA here is from genome assembly GCA_021295755.1 of Candidatus Poribacteria bacterium. Classification (NCBI taxonomy): domain Bacteria; phylum Candidatus Poribacteria; species Candidatus Poribacteria bacterium. The sequence goes on along the minus strand of JAGWBT010000084.1, from coordinate 11,046 downwards.
CGCCTGTAACAGGCCTAGCTGCGAGCGAAAAAGCAATCTTCTTATTGCCATCAATTTCCGCACTTGTACTCGTACCGTTTGCGAATATCAGATGATAGTTAATTCTCTTTGATTTGTCGACATCGCCTTGTAGGGCTATACCAAAGTCGGAGCCGTTGCCCATTTTGTGCATGTGAAGCACTGTTTTCGCAACAGAGCGATAGCCCCATACCCGTTCAACATTCTTCCAAGTCGGGTTGCTAGATAACCCCAAATAAATATTCGTCCGCCACTCGGGTTTCTTCCATCTCAGATAGGCGTTTTTGAGAAACGGTTCGATCTTCTTACGCTCTGTGGGAAATGCTGCGCCATTCATCTCAAACCGAAACCGCGTGGAAAATGCGTCCGACAAGTCCCTGTCGTAATCGAAGTAGACGCGCCGATACTGGAATCCATTCCGTTCCTCAAGTTCAGCGTTGTGGGATTTCAGCACGTAGTAATAATCACCAAAAAAGTAACCGCTAATCTTGCCCGCATCTCCCCACAAAACAGAGGCACTGCTCAATAATAGACACATAAGAGGTAGGATGCCGCGTCGAAAATATCTCTTCATCTGACCTCCATTCGGTAATATTTTTGTTCAATGACATTTCGGTAAATTATGTAACGCCACTCAACCTAAAAATATACCATAAATGTCACAAATTGTCACAAAAAAGCGTGTTATGAAACATGTCCCTATGAAAAGGGGGCTCGAACGGGACAAGGTAGAAATTCATAACGCGTCCGATGGAAGCTGTTGATTTGACACCTCTTAATTAGTTTTTAACTGAAAAGCGATCGGAATCTCTAGACGAAGCGTTGTCCCCTCTTGACCTTCAGGAAATGATGGAAAGGGCGCAGCATTTCGCACAGCGGACAAAGCAGCAGCATCAAGCGATTTGGAGCCAGAAGAGGCGGCAACCTTAACGTCAACAAGACTTCCATCACGCCGAATCGTAAATTGCACCTGTGATTCGCTACCGTCTGCTAAATTGCGTACCGATCGCGGATAACGTTGAGAACGTTTAATTTTTTCCCGTATTGATTGGAGAAACTCCGTAAAAGACTGTGTGGCATCTCTTAGCTCTGCTGTAATCGGTTCGCTTGCGTCTGGATTAAAATCCATTTGTGCAAAATTGTTCCCTGTATCAATCCTACTAGAGATTGATGTGTTCGTAAATTTTGGGGCTTCAAATTGAGGAGTCACAGCAACCACTTGTGCTTGACGGGCACCGGCAAATATACCCCTTCCAAGTTGGGTACTAGGTTCACCCATCGTTCCAACAGAGAGGCTGCTGGCTGGGACCGTAAATCTTTCACTGTCTATTGGGAGACGCGCACTAGTTGTAGCAATTTGCTGAAGTTGCGGTTTAGGTGTTGCAATGGCTTTTCTAGGAGTGCTAGTTTTGGCAACGCGTGGACGGGACCGGCGCTTGAGGGACGGTTTGGGAGCTGGTTTCATGAGCACCCCTTGCATCATCTCTTCATTGGCCATCTTTTCTTGGACAACGTATGCCGTCGCAATCAACGCACCGACGAGGTGCAATACAAGGGAAACAAAAAATGCACCTCCTCTTTTGCCGGCTTGCTTGCGGGTCGCTTGGATTTGACCCAGCACAGCATGCTCCTCAAGTTCATCCACAGATGGAGTGCTCACATGCGGTGTAGATGCTTGGTCATCACTAGGAAGCGTCGAAGATAAACTTGTTGCCATTTGCACTGGACGTGTTACTTTCTTTTTCTTTTTTGGGCTTTTGTTTACTCTATAATTAGAAATGTAACGACTCATATCTATTCACTCCTCATAGCTTAAAAGTTTATAACGATTGTCTTTCTTGACAACAGATCCAAGAATTCTCAATTCGACCTTTTCGCCGCTCGCTTTCTGTATTGTAAGCACCGTTCCGCGTAGCAGTTTAAAATCTTTATATGCTTCGGTTGGACGATTAAATTCCATGTCCACGAAGGTTAAGTTCTGACTGCCATACTGTTCAATCCAACTGCTAGCGCCCAGTAAGCACTTTTTGTTTAGATTTGACCATGCAAAATCAGGGGTAAAATTATATGGGGGACGGCTTGCAGGGAAAGCGGGCCAAATCCATGAAAGATACTCATCTTGGGTCACTCTCAGCCGATGTAGTCCATCGATGTCCCCACGATTTAGGGCATCAACGACGGCATGACCGAGGGCAGCTGGGGAATCCAAGCTGCCCTCCCATGCACTTTTTCTATGCCAACTGATTGATACAGTCAACAGGATGAAGAGAACTATCCCTGACGCAATTCGCCATTTCCATGTCATGAGATAAGGTAAAATTCAAGGATTGAACAGGATTGTTAAACATCTTAACCCTGAACATCCTTGAATCCTGATTAGTTTTGAGCGGTGGTTGTCCAGCCCGCTGTCCAGTTATCGTTAGGTCCCATGCCACCAATAAAATTCACCGGTTCAAAGAACCCATCTCCAGGCGGCGAAGCGACGGGAACCGTACCATTAACCGCAGGAGAACCCCCCTGTGGACGGAAATCCGGGTCAGTTAGGTTGAATGGATTGGTCAACATAGCATCTGCTTCAAGGTTATTGAACGCAGGATCCATTGCCCAAGCAGCTTCATCAAAATCTTCGTCCGGATCGGCGAAATTGCTCGGTTGGTTATTGGAGAAAATGGTGTTTTGAACAACAAGACCACCACTGTTCGCTTGAGCAATCGTTGAGGCATTATCAATATCAAGCCCAGCTTTGTTCTTAAAGCCGTGTACAATGATGTTACGGTAGATTCCCGCTGCGCCTTCACGGATCAACATACCGGTGTCACTCGTAGGCCCCTTCGGGTCACCGACAAGTGTGGCGTTATAAATTGTCGGGGCAGACCGCGGCGTTGCATCATTGTTCTTGCTGCTATTGTCATTTTCAAAGCCGTTGTCAGCCTCATCTCCACGCTGCTGTGCAATCCAGAATTGCCCTTTCCCCGTCCAACCGTCAGTCCAGTCGAAGGAGTCATCGCGTGCACCTGTAACAAGTGCGTGTTTGATGTTGACTGTGCCGCCGAACATCTCAATGCCGTCATCTTGATTGAGGTGAACTTGAACATAATCGACTACCGTACCGGAACCGACACCTTGGAAGGCGATACCATTTAACTCGTTATCTGGGCTAAACTCAATGCCCGCGAATTCGACACGAACATATTTGAGAACGCCGCTGCTATCTGCGGGATTATTTCCACCGAAAGCACCTGTGTCCCCTTCACCAAATGTAACGCCTTGGTTGCTAGGAGCACGACCGTTAATAATCAAACCTCCCCATTGCCCGCGGCCTCGTGAACCTTCGAACGCATCACTCGTGAAAACAATTGGCGCATTCTGTGTTCCTTCAGCCATAATCTTTGAACCTTGCGCGATGATGAGAGTTCCGTTGGAAACACCTTCACCATAAATAGTAGTGCCCGGCTCAATCGTCAAGGTGGCACTGTTCTCCACAAACACAGCTCCTCGCAATATATGTTCGCGGCTTGCTTTGAGGGTCATGTCTACCGTGATTTTACCCTCAAGGAGGTTTGGACCACTCGGTTCCTCAGCGGTGGTGACATCGCCACCATCATCAGTATCAACGCTGTCGATGTCTTCATCTTCGCCGCAACCCACCAACAAAAGGGCGAGGCAGATAGACAAGACAGACAACAACCGGAAAAACAAAAGGTTACTCATTGAATTAAACTTCCTTTCTTGGTTAGATTTAGCATGAAACATTAAAGAGAGTTTTTCTTATTCTTTACAAGTTGTAACTCAAGCCGAACGAAATGGTCCGACCCGTGCGATACCGCACGTAGGTTTCGCCACCTTGTTCTAAGGTAACGTCAGGATTCAGCAAATTCTTTGCTGAAAGGCTCAAACGGAGAAATGGGAGAAGTTGTCTCCCAAATGTCATATCCAATTGCGAACGTGGCAGTTCAAACACATCTGGACTGCCGTGGTTACCTACCTCCGCAATTCGTTTTCCGAAGACATGATATGCAACTGCAGCGGTCATTTCCAAATCAGGATTATCATATCCGAGACTGGCGTTCACAACGTAAGGTGACTGCCCTTGCAGTGCACGCTCAGAAGATGTTTGAATACCCACATCCGGCAACTCAACTCTGGAGGAGATAAGCGCGACGTTGGTGTTGACAGAAAAATGTCTCAATCCTGAAGCAAGGATACTGAGATTTTGACGTACTTCCAATTCAAGTCCGAAGTTATTTGCCGCTTCCGCGTTCTCGTAGGTAATTCGGACTTCAGCTGCAGGTTGGATTATCTGCTCAATCGGCTTATGGAATTTCTTATAGAAACCGCTAACAGCGACCACGCCTCCTAATTCGGGGAAAGCCTCCCAACGGAGGTCGTAGTTATCAATCTTTGTGCGCTCAAGTTCAGGATTGCCGAAAATGGTTCTGCCACCGACGAAATCCGTAAATTCAAAGGGTGCCAATTCCCGAAGGTCTGGCCTCGTTACCGTGCGAGATGCCGCCACGCGCAGATTCATCCGCTCCGTCAGGCGGTATGTCAGGTTTAGACTGGGCAGGATATCTGTAGTATCTAGATTAGCCTCAATTGCCTGCTGCTCTGCAGCGAAAGGATCGAAGGTCGTAACATTCTGATCTGAAACCTCCAACCGGGCACCAGTCGTCACACGAAACTTCTTCGACAGTGGGAGATCAATCATCCCGTAGCTAGCCCACACGCTATGGGCGGCGAGGTAGTTATCCGTTGCTCGTGTCGATTCTCGAAGCTCAAAGAGGTTAGGGGCAATATGTTCTGCGGTGAACAATTGCTCTGGAGGAGCGGTTCGGTCTAAAAATAGCTCAATATTATCGGAGGGCAAAAACCGAAAACGACGGGCATCAAATGTTCTGTCGCGGTCTCTCCACATCCCACCGACTTTGAATAATCCCGTTGTCAAAATTGGCATTGACCAATCAAGCCTGCCGCTGATTTCATCGTCTGCCAAATCAAAAAAGAAACGGCTACCGCTCTGAGTAATATCGCGGAAAAGCCATTCGTCCCGGCGTTTTTCATAAATGACCTCGCGGGTATCCGGCTCGTTTCGCATTGCACGTGAAAAAGTCAAACGCCAAGAGAGCGTCGGTACTGGCGCAAACTCTGGTTCACTAGTATCGCTTTCTTCCGCTGCTTCTGATTCTCCATCAAGGTTGTCGGAAGAAAAGTCAAATTCATGATCGCCGGCAAGCTGGCTAGAAAGAAGACCCCGTTCTACATAAAGCAAGCGAGAACTTCGCATATCTGTGTCACGATCTGCGTTGAACCCCTCCCAAGTCCGTGTTTCATCTTCGGCGGTATGGCTATATAGTGTTCTCAAGCTCACCTTGTGTCCGGGTGAAAAACGCATACTTGTGCTCAGCACCCCGCCCCAACTAACATCGTTGGCACTTCGCTCTACCAGATATTTCGTCACCGGTGTAAGCTCATCCAAGCCTAGCCGAAACGCATTCTGTTCTTCTTCCGGGCGATGGCTGTGTCCATTGCCGTATGAAATAATCCCTAAATACCCGAAATCCTTTCCGGCAAGCTGGGTGGAATTTCCAATGCTGAACTTATGGCTTTGGTTCGCTGGAGCAGTGTATCTCTCCGGCGACCAGACATTGTCGAAAGCTCTGCCAAACTTCTGAATTTCCTCTGGTGTGAATCCGCCCCGGGTAAAGCGTCCACGCTCGCGGATTGGAACCTCCGGAGGCTGATCCGCAATAATATCAGGGAGTGCGCGTGTGCCGTCGTCAAACCCAAATCTATCTAAAGTTCCACCCGGATACTCAAGAAGTTCCTTGCCCGTTGTTTCCGTATTAAAACTACTGGACATGGATAACGACATGGTGAATGCATCCGGAAAATCTTTCGTGAAAACCTGCACCGACCCTCCGGCGAAGTTGCCCGGCTGATCAGGAGAGAAAGTCTTAACGGTTTGAAGGCTTTCCAGAAGGTTGGCGGGAAAAATATCCATCGGCACAACGCGGCGGTTGGGTTCAGGGCTTGGAATCTGGACACTGTTCAGTAGAGTATTGCTATAACGTTCCCCGAGGCCCCGCACAAAGACGTATCGTCCACCGACGATACTGATGCCAGTAACCCGCTTTAACGCCTCCCCGGCATCCGAGACAGGTAGTTTCGCCATCAACTCAGTGCTGATGCTATCTTCGACGGCGAAACTTAATCGTCGCTTCTCCAAGAGACCAGTTTCACTGGATTCACTCAGGCGGACAGGTAGATGTATAGGACCTAACTTAATGACTTGAGGGGTGAGGACAACGCGGAGGGTTTGCTTCGGCTGCGATTCGTTTACTTCAATTCCGGATACGGTCTGTGTGAGGTAGAAAGGAAATCGGATGTTGATGTTGTGAGTGCCTAAAGGGACTTTGAGTGCAAATGTCCCATCCTGATCGGTTGCTATACGCTGACCAGTCGCGCTCAATATGACGGTTACGTCTGCTATAGGTACTCCCGTTGCTTCATCGAGGACAATCCCTTCAATGCTTCCGATCTGTTGTGCGATGAGTGTTGAAGGAACCCAACAGAGATATGCGATCAACACCCACAAAAACGGTTGTTTCATTTCTCTCCTTTTCTGATTACATCTCTCCTTTTTGACGATCCCAAGTATAGTTCAAAAATGTTACAGAATTGTGACCTTTCTTTCGATTTTCTGTGGCAATTAACTGCCATGAAGACAATCCAATTTAGGGTATTGGCATTCGGAAAGAGTAAAACAAAATTTGGGCTGAAGAGCCGAAACTCTCCAGCCCAAATTTCTCGATTTCCCCAACCAACAGCCAAAAGTATAGCATCGAAATGTTACAAAAATTTATCGTTCTTTTGGCTTTTTTATAGAGAATACTTTTTTACGCCTTGATAGACTTGTTCCAGGTACCCGTAATGGCGAGGGTCATCCCGGCACCTTGGATGTTGACAAACAATGTGCTACCATTCGGTGAGAATGTTGCACCGGCAAACTCTGACCTGTTGCGTGAGTTCTTGGCGAATCTGTAAAGTTTACCCTGTGGTGTTACACCCACAATAAACTGCGTCCCTGGACCATCCTCACACAGGATGAGATCTCCCCAAGGCGCAACTGTTATATTGTCGCCATTCTCTAAGAGATCGCTGTTGTTAGGTTCAATAAACAGTTCAAGTGTTCCCGGTTGTTTATCTGCGGCAGGCGTTCCCTCAAACGGGCTGGGAATATAACGCCAAACTTGGCCCTTCTTGCGATAGCCACCATTTGTACAGACAAAGTAGATACTATCGTTGCTATGCCACATCCCCTCACCTCGCGCAAATCTTGCTGCACCTTTATCGAAACCTTGTAGACGCAGATCATCTTTGGGAGATTCGACATTCTGAATATCGACCCAAACAACTTCCATTTTCTCGCCAACCGCAATCGCATCATAAGTCCAAGGAAAAACCTTATCTGCCCACCCTTTCCAATTTCGAGTGTCGGCACTTTTCATGTCGCGGATTGCCATCGCCTGAAGCCGACCACCCCGCGCAAGTTTTCCGGGGACGTCCGGGATGAAGCGGTAAATCAGGCTATCGTGCCGATCTTCGGTCTGGTATACAATCCCACTCTTTGGGCCCACAGCGACCGCCTCATGATTGAATCGTCCCATCGCTTTTAGCGGTATCGGTGTCGTCAAACCGATGGTAGCAGAAACAGGCACTTCAAAATTGTTTTCCCATTTGAACCCGGAAAAGCTGCCATACCATCGTGAGCACCCGGAACGAGAAATCCATCGTCCATGCGCTCTCCGACGGTGGAAAAGGTGTGATATGTGAAGCCTTCAGGGAGGTCAAGAATGCCATAAGGGTCTGGCAGAAAATCGCCATACCTATTGATGGTGAGAACTTGGGGTGTAGCTTCAGTCAACAACCGACTACACCCGGAGAAACCGAGCGCAATCGCTCCAGAAGCGGTTGCCATTGCGCTAGAACGCAGAAAGCGACGGCGAGATATTTTTCTCATAGTTACACCTATGCTATCAGGATTTCGAAAATCATTGTCTTCAATGAAGGCACATCCGGAATCCGCTTTTATCGATTCATCCGAATATACTCAGTGACTAAACATCAGTGTATCTTTTGAATGTCACAATGCTGTGAAGATCTGGTGGCAAATTGGTGGAAATTCTATGACTATTTTGTGACGGGTATTTAGAAGCGCGATGAAAAATAAAAAAAGCCCGGTGAGCATTTGTCCCACCGGGCTTTTATCGTCTCTCATTTAACGAATGATATTTCTATGATTTTACTCCTTGAGCCGATATCCAACTCCATGCACCGTCTCAATCCGTTCCCCGAACTGCCCCAACTTCCTCCGCAAACGACTTACATGGGTATCCATCGTGCGCTCAATGCCGTAATATTCTTGTCCCCAAACCGCATCCATCAGGATACTGCGCGTGAATACACGCCCCGGAGAATGAGCAAATAAAGAAAGAATTTTGAATTCTGTGGCAGTTAGATCAATAACATCGCCATCGCTGAACACTTGGTGTCTGTCCAAATCAATCTTTAAGTCATCAATTTGGATCTGGTTTGAAGGTCTGTTGCGCGGAACATTAGGTGCACGACGCAACACAGCGCGGACTCTCAGCATAACTTCTCGAGGACTGAAGGGCTTGGTGATGTAGTCGTCGGCACCTAGCTCCAAACCAACGATGCGATCAATTGCCTCACCCTTTGCCGTCAACATAATAATGGGAATGCCTGCGGTCTCAGGATCGCCTTTCAAGGTGCGACAGACCTCCAGTCCGTCCACCTCTGGAAGCAATAGATCCAAGAGAACGAGATCGGGCGGCTCGATTTTTGCCCGGTCAAGGGCATCCGCCCCATTAAAAACTGCCTCAGTCTTAAAACCCGCTTGGTCCAAATTGTACACTAATAGCTCAACAATATCGGGCTCATCTTCCACAATCAGAATCTTTGATGCCATTTTCCTTCTCGAAGATGTTGTGAATCCGGACAGCAAAAGCATGGTTAAAGCAAAACGCTCAGTTGCGCTGCTGCTCGGATTCGACATTTATCTCAACAGTAAATAGGAGACACAAAAATTGTAAATAAGAGATGTTACAGAATTTTGGCATTTCTATGACTTTGTTGTGTAATTTTATATTTTGTCATTCTCGGTTGAGTGTTCCAAAATTCAAAGAAATCCTACTTCACAGATGGCTATAAGTTTCCGAATCATCCTCCCCAAAACGACAGCAACCGTTTAACCTCGTCTCTGCTACCGACAACCAACGGTGTTCTCTCGTGAATGGACTGCAGTTGTTTTTCTAAGATGCGCTGTCTCCCGTCACTAGCAATTCCACCTGCCTGCTCTGCCAAGAACGCTATCGGATTAGCTTCATATAACAACCGCAGCTTACCGAACCGGTCCTTCTGCGTCGGCGGATAGAGAAACACACCCCCGCGGAGAAGTGTACGGTGGAAATCAGAAACCAGCGAGCCGACATACCGCAGGCTGTAACCCCCCGCTTCTTCTGACTTTGCCCACTCAAGATATTTCTGCACGCCTCGCGGGAAGGTCAGGGCGTAGGCTTCGTTGACACTGTAGGTTCTGCCATTTTCGGGCATCTGCACGTTTTCCTGTGTCAACACATAAGCCCCAATTGATGGGTCGAGCGTGAATATGTGGACACCATCTCCCGCGGTATAGACCATCACCGTGCTGCTGCCGTATAATACATAGCCAGCAGCAACCTGTTGAATACCGGGCTGGAGAATATGCGGCATCGCATCGTTTCTATCGATATCGGGCTTACGTCTAAGGATTGAAAATATGGTGCCGATTGGTACGTTCACATCAATGTTACTTGAACCGTCGAGAGGGTCAAACAGGACTACATATCTCCCGGCTTCTCCTACGTCTTGAACGATGCGCGGTTCAGCATCTTCCTCAGAGATCATCATTCCGACATTTCCGCGGTATCCCAAACATTGCATGAGTGTTTCGTTGGCGATAACATCAAGTTTTTGAACCATCTCCCCTTGAACATTATTTGTTCCAGTGGGACCGAGAACATCGAGGAGTCCCGCTTGACGGACCCGATCTTGTATAATCTTTGTCGCTAGCGTGATTCCTGACAGCAACCAACTGAACTCTCCTGTTGCGCCGGGGTAGCGCTGTTGCCCTTCAATGATATGCTGCTCGATTGTTACAATTGGTCTATAGTGTGGCACGTTTGCCGTCATCTACGCTCCTTTTGTGGAAAAATGGTTCAAAAAACTGACCACGCGCCCGGTTAGAAAACATAATGAATAGGGCATTAAGTTTGAGCCGTTTATTCATATCCGTTGTTATAGTTCCCGAATCTGAATATTACGAAATTGAACGGGTCCATGGTCCCCCTGCAACATCAGAGGGCCCTTGGGTGGATTATCATCAGCGAGTTGTCCGCCTGTTGGCCCTTCGATGGTCACGTTGTCGTGAATCTGGACTCCGTTTAGCAGTACTGTCAGGCTCATACCCTTGAGTGTTGCCTCCACCGTTTGCCATTCCCCGGCTGGCTTGCTTGCTTCGACATCTACATGCTTCTGATTATAGAGGGCACCATTTTCCGCTGGATACGAGTAGGTCTTCCCCAGACTGTCTAAAACCTGGATCTCATATCGGCCCCGGAGGTAGATACCACTGTTGCTATCTGCTGGCACCAGATACTCGATATGTAGTTTAAAGTCCCCAAACTCTTGCTCCGTCATGATATCTACACCTTTATCGGTGTTGTCAAGGATGCCGTCGTGAACAACCCACTTGTGTTCTTGGTCTGGATGCCGCATCCGCCAACCGGTGAGATCTGTTCCATTAAAAAGCTGAGTCGATTCGTTTGCCATGAATGCTATCTCCTTTGTAGTAAATTGAATTACAACTTCTTGGTGAGGGCGAGGCAAGTCCGCCCATATTATCTATCAGTTATAATTACCATCAACCGCCGGGGATGTAAAGGGTTCGATCTGCAACGGGTAATGCCA
>JAGWBT010000083.1:3027-15697 GCA_021295755.1 Candidatus Poribacteria bacterium | reverse complement strand
CGTTTCAAAACGTATCCTTTGCCTATCATGAGGGTGTACCTGTGTTACACGATGTGTCGTTCCATCTGCAACCGGGTCGAGTGCTCGGCTTGCTCGGACGTACCGGTAGTGGGAAAACGACGCTCTCGCGCTTGTTATGTCGTTTCTACGACCCAATCTCTGGTGAGCTCTACCTTTCCGGCGTGAGTGTTGGCTTAGCACGACTTTCTGATCTTCGGCAGCGTGTGGGGATGGTGACTCAGGAAGTACAACTTTTTCAAGGATCCCTTCGAGACAACCTAACCTTGTTTGAGAAAACGATTGATGACGAGAAGATCATCACAGCGCTTCGGACACTAGAACTAGAAACATGGTATCGCGCGTTGCCCAACGGGCTTGATACCGAGATCGGGTCGGGTGGTAGTGGGCTTTCTGCAGGTGAGGCGCAGCTTTTGGTGCTGACGCGGGTCTTTCTCAAAGATCCGGGGTTAGTGATTCTGGATGAAGCCTCATCGCGATTGGATCCGGCGACGGAAGCACTTCTTGAACAAGCGATTACTCAGTTGCTCAAAAATCGGACAGCAATCATCATCGCGCATCGGCTCTCTACCGTGCAGCGAGCGGATGAGATCCTAATTTTGGAGGAAGGACGAATCAAAGAACACGGAGAATATGGTAGACTAGTGTCTGATCCAAATTCTATTTTTTTAGGCCTCCTACAAACCGGATTGGAGGAGGTGTTAGCATGAAAACACGGCATTATCTTTGGCGTCTTTTATGCTACAGCCCATGGCTGTACGTCGGTAGTTTGGTTCTCTCCTTGGCTTGCTATAGTCTTCCTTTGGTGGTTGGGCTAATTATGCGTGAGTTCTTCAATGCTTTAACCGAGGAAGCATCGGTCAGTTTTGACGTGCGGACATTGGTTATTTTCTTCTTTGCCACCCAATTGGTCAGCTTGATATCTGATCAGGGGTACGCCGCTATCTACGCATATTTTGAGAACAAACTGAAAGTCTTTCTACAGGTGAACCTATTGCAAAATATCCTCAAAAGTTCGGGTGTCCGTACTGCACAAAGTTCGGGTGAAATGATAAACCGTTTCGATGATGACGCCGACGGAATTGTTGCACCGCTGGCGACCATCATTGAGCTAAGTGGACACGCCATCTCCGCTCTCATCGCGCTATACGTACTGTTGCGTATCAATGTGTTCATTACCTTGTTTGCTTTTCTGCCAATGATAGTTATTATCCTAATCACCAACTGGATGGGAAGGCGTATTGAGACCTATCGTCGGGCGAATCGTGAAACGACGGGCAACGTCACAGGCTTTCTCGGTGAGCTGCTAGGAGCGGTACAGACAATAAAAGTTGCCGCCACTGAAGTTCCTACCGTAGCTCACTTCGACACATTCAGCGAAGCACGACGGACGGCAGTTCTCAAGGATAACCTTTTCAACCAATTGTTGAACTCGATGAATGCGACAACAATCAATCTGGCGACCGGTATCATTCTCATTTTAGCAGGACAGTCCATGAAAGCTGGAACCTTTACCGTTGGTGATTTCGTGCTCTTTGTCAGTTATATCGCCTCAGGTGAGGTTTCGGTGTCCGGCTGTGCTCGATGGATCGGTCAACTGCTAGCGGGCATAAAGCAAGCTAGCGTGTCTCTTTTACGATTCCTTGAACTCATCCCAGATGCACCTCGCGAGTGTTTGGTCGATCGTAGACCAGTATATCTTCGTGGTGCCTTTCCCGATGTGCCTTATATCATTAAAACCGACGAGCATCGTCTTCAAGTTCTTCAAGCAGAGGGGTTGAGCTACCGCCAGCCTGACACAGGACGTGGCATTGAAGGGGTCAACTTCAGGTTGGAAAGCGGGGATTTTGTAGTCATCACCGGACGAATTGGTGCTGGTAAGACGACGCTGCTAGAAGCATTAATCGGTTTGGTGCCCGCTGATAACGGTGAAATTCGCTGGAACGGGATAATCATTGACAACCCCGCGTCGTTCTTCATACCACCAAGATGCGCTTACACGCCTCAAGTGCCACGACTGTTTAGTGATACGCTTGAAGACAATATCCTGATGGGACTCCCAAAAGACAAAGTTGACCTTAATATCTCAATACACGCAGCAGTCATGGAGCAGGATTTAACCCAATTAGAATATGGCTTAAACACAGTCATCGGTCCCCGGGGAGTCAGACTCTCTGGTGGTCAAGCGCAACGCACGGCAGCGGCACGAATGTTCATTCGCGAACCAGAACTGCTGGTGTTTGATGACCTCTCCAGTGCCCTTGATGTAGAGACCGAGCGTACTCTGTGGGAACGAATCTTTGAGAGGAAAAATGCGACATGTCTCGTCGTTTCCCATCGACGGGCCGCATTGAGGCGTGCCGATCACATTATTGTCCTTAAAGCCGGAAGAATTGAAGCCCAAGGGAAGTTGGATACACTCTTGGAAACGTGCGGAGAAATGCAGCAACTATGGGAAGGAAATTATACGAAAGCATAAATGTCTACAAATTCAATACTCTCTCAAATGCCTATTGACCTAGGCGACAATCTAATCTTGCGGTTTGCAGGTCCCGAAGACGTGGACGCCCTTGCTGAATTTAACGCCCGTGTTTTCGAGGATGAAAAAGTAGGAGTTTTGGTACGTGGTTTGATGTCAGGCCATCACCCAACGGTGAAAGCGAGCGATTTTACGGTGGTGGAAGACACCCACACGAACAAAATCGTTTCTTCAATCTGCCTTATCTCCCAGATGTGGACATACCGTGGGATTCCATTCAAATTTGGGCGTCCCGAGGTGGTCGTCACGGAACCAGAATATCGCCGACGCGGGTTGGTGCGAAAACAGTTTGAGGTGATACATGGCTTGAGCGCAGCAAAGGGAGAACTGATGCAAGGCATCACCGGCATCCCGTGGTATTATCGCCAATTCGGATATGAGATGGCAATGGAGGTCGCCAGCGGAAGAGCCATAGCTGGAATCGATCTGCCGAAGCTGAAAGATGGTGACTCCGAAAAATATCATCTGCGTCCCGTCGTAGACGATGACCACGCCTTCATTCGAAAGTTGTATGACTGTGCTAGTTGTCGTCAACCTTTCTCGACCCTACGGTCAGAGGCGGAATGGAATTATGAGTTCGGCGGACGTTCGGAAAACGATTTTGCACACTGGAAATGGCTAATAATTGAGACAGCGGCGGGCGATCGGTTGGGCTACGTACAATACTACCCGTGGATAGAGGACAACGCGCTGTACATCGTTCAAATGGAACTCAAATCCGGCGTAGGTTATCTGAACCTGATGCCGAGTGTGTTGCGTGGACTATGGAAGATCGCGCAAGCAATGCCTGCATATGGCAGTCATAAAAACCAAGAATTGAAGGCTATCAACCTTGAACTTGGACGCACACATCCCACCTACCACGCCTTGCTGGGAAATAAAATCCGCGTGGATGAACCGTATGGATTGTACATCCGTGTGCCGGATCTAGTCGCCTTTTTACGGCATATCCGGCCTGCTTTAGAAAAGAATCTCGTAGGAACTGTCGCAGAAGGCTATAACGGCGAACTGAAACTGAATTACTACCGAAGCGGCATTCAACTGAAATTTAACGGCGGAAAAATAATGGACATCTCCAACTGGTCGCCCGATTCGGTCGAGGATGGCGATGCACAGTTTCCGGACCTAACCTTTTTACAACTCCTCTGCGGTCGTCTCCGGTTCAACGAACTAAAGACCAATTTTGTCGACTGTGGTGGACGGGACGAAGCCGGTGTTCTACTCGATTGTCTATTCCCACCGTTCACCGGAAATGTCTGGTGCTTGTCATGAAGAGGGGTTTTACATTGGCGAAAAAGAGAAAAGATCGGCAACAAAAAGATCTCTACCAGCGGCGATTTGAAGATAAAGACTTTGCTTGGTTGGCGGAAAAGTTTGACAAACAAGCTGCACAAAACCCCAATCTGACGCTGGAGGAATTTGCGATTCGCCACGGCGTTGAGCCCAAATGGATTCGCAGCTTTATCAATGTAGGCTGGAATACAGAGTTTAAGAACGTCATCACCGTCTGGCACGGCACAACGATCGATAGAGCCAAGGCAATTATGGCGGAAGGATTCAAGGCGCGGGGAAGAGCAGGCAAGAAAATCTGGTTTACCCAAAAATCGACCGAAGCCCACAGACGGGCAGCGCAGCTCGCACAATCTCGTGGGAAAGCACCGGTAGTTTTCCGTTGCCAGATTAATATCGGCAAATATACCGAATTTGACAAACCGCGTCCTCATCATTACGCCTTCAAACACTCCTATATTGATAAGGCGGTTATCTCCAATGTATCCGGTTTGGAGGTGGAGGTGGAAGGCAAACTTCCACAAGCGAAGGAAAACAAAGAGGAATTGGTCGATATTATCATTACCAGAACCTCTGGTAAATATGGCGTGTTGCTGTGGGTGAATGCTTATCTGGAGCGAAAAGGTCAAACACCCGTGGGTGAAAACCACCCGGCAGTCGAGGAGATTTATCGGTGGGTGGAAGCGCAATACGCTGGAGACCGAGAGGAGGCAATCTCTGAAGAGGAGATGCTGGCCCAAGTGAGGACGCACCTGAATGAGGAGATCTAATAAATGACCGTTTCGTGGAAAAATCTGGGTTCTGAAATACTAAAGTGCAACTTTTGGCACAAATGAGGTAGGAGAAGAAGAGGGTGGAGAAAACTAAACAGCTGCGGTGGCTGCGTGCAATACTTTGTGTACTGATTGCGCTACTAACTATACCGCTTTTCGCAGAAACGCAAAATTTGACGCGCACCATCAATGCCACATGGGTGGATACGCCCCCGGTCATTGATGGCAAACTTACCGATAGTGTATGGCAACACGCCCAAATTGCGAAAAATTTCTTCCGTGCGAAAGAGGGAAACATTCAGCTTGCACAGCTAAACACCGAAGCAAGAGTTTTGTACGATGAGAACACTCTCTATATCGGTGTGCGTTGCGAGGAGCCGGACATGAAAAGTCTACGCGAAACAAAAACACGCCGGGATTCCCCTGTTTGGCAGAACGACTGTATCGAAGTGATGCTTGATACCTATCATGACCGTCGTAACTGCTACATTTTTGCCGTCAACACACTCGGCACACAGACGGATGAGCGGGTCAGCAACGAGAGTGTTTTTGACATAAGTTGGGATGCAAAATGGGAAGCAAAGGTAAAGAAACACCGGGATGGTTGGACCGCAGAATTTGCCATACCGTTCCGGGCACTCCGTTTTAATCGGGATAACACCACGTGGGGAATCAACTTTTGGCGGGTACGTCCGGTAAACAGTCAATCCTATTCTTGGGCACGCACCGCTTTTTTCTCACGTGTGTCGGAGTTTGGCAATTTGACCGGCTTGAATTTGGAAAAGATCGAAACGGAGCAGAAGCTCGGTATTCTCCCCTACGGTAGCTATCGCGCGATAGAAAATCGTCCCAATGACCTTGATGGTGGGTTAGACCTTATCCTCCCGATTTCGACGCGCCTCACCTCAAATGTGACTTTTAATCCCGATTTTTCACAATTAGAAAGCGATCCAACCCAAATTAACATCTCAAGTGACCGTGAATTATCTCTCCCCGAACGCCGTCCATTCTTCCGGGAGGGTGCTGAGTTGTTTGATCTACCACTCAATCTATTCTATACTCGTCGCGTTCAAGAAATTGATTTCGGTGCAAAAACGGCGGGCACAATGGGCAGCGCTAATTTCTCGGTTGTCAATACCTATGGTAAAATGATCGATCGGTATGACGCCGATCAGAA
This sequence comes from Candidatus Poribacteria bacterium, assembly GCA_021295755.1. NCBI lineage: Bacteria > Candidatus Poribacteria > Candidatus Poribacteria bacterium. Next base: position 9,900 of record JAGWBT010000083.1, on the reverse strand, counting down.
AAAGCAGGCGAATCTTTTAGCTGGGCGGGTGAATTACAATATCGGTGAGCGGACTGTCATCGGCGCGATGGGCACACACAAACACCAAGCTGACCGCGATGTAGGACTCCTATCGCTCAATGGTCGATTTGGACTTCATCGAAACTGGACTGCAACATCGCAATATGCGGTTGATCTCATTGATGGCGAAACGCATTGGGCATATTATACCGCGATGGAATGGCTTCATCAAGGGTGGCTCGCCAACATTCGGCTTGAAGAAATCCAGGACGGCTTTCGCCCAAATGAGATGGGACTTGAAGATGAAGCGTTCCGTCGGAGCCGTGCCCGTGTAAGGTACAACTATGAGTTTCCAGAGGGGAATTTGGTGCAATTATTTCAGATTGATACGCGCCATTTTCATCAAACCAATGCACAAAAATTACTACGAGAACGGCGGAGCGAGTTCCGTTTCAATATTGACATTGGTCGGTTTGACCTCTTCACTTCCGGTGGATTTGGCGTACTCCGCGAGGTCGGTCAACTTTTTGACACCAAGTTTATCGGTTCAGAGATTGCTTATGAAGCACCGTGGTGGCACTTAGCGGTTGGAAATCGTTTTGGGGTCCGTCGAGATGAGTTCAACCGATTTACCAACTTCTCTGGGGGTGTCAACCTCTTCGGCAAGCTGACCGCTGATATAGACCTTGAGAATTTCTTTTGGCACAGGTATCGAAATACACTGATTTTCCGGCTCCGCAGTAACTATCAATTAACTCAAAAAATCGGTTGGCTCGTGTTTGTTGAACGCGTCGATGAACGGCTGCAAGATGAGATTAGCTACAATTTCAACGCAATCTTCGACTACGAGTTCACCCCAGAGAGCCACTTCTTCTTTGTGTTTGTTGATAGCCTGCCGGGTGAGCGAGCTGTGTTTACGAAACTCGCGTATCTTTTTGAATCTAGTCTGCCAGATTTCCGTCAATCTCAATGAGGATAACGCATCAAAATGCCTGAATCGGACGAAAAAGCCCATTCCGAAATCGTAGCAATTGCAGAGAATGTACTCTGTAAAGCATTTGAGGGCGATGTGCGGCTCAAAATGGAAACGGAATTTGATACAGATCGAGCGACAGTCCTTCGTTGCTGTGTCGTGGAAAGCCTCCCCGGCGTTCCGCAAAGTGTTATCGTCAAAAAGGTGCTGACCGCTGATAGAACGGAATTTCATCCGAATTCGCCGGACGAAATGGTCCCTAGATTCTTCAATGACTGGGCGGGGCTTGAATTTTTGAGCGAGATTTCGGATGGAAATTCGCCTGCGGCACAATTTTATGGCGGTGATCGGGAAAAGGGGCTTATGGTCATTGAGGATTTAGGGGACGGACGGAATTTTTACGGAAGTCTCCGTGGAGAATCTGCTACAGCTGCAACGGCAGAATTAATCAAATTGGCGAGGGCACTAGGAAAGATGCACAGCCTGACGATTCGCAAGAAGGCGGTGTACGATAACATCCGTGACCGGCTCGGTCCCAGCGAGGAGTCTCCTTCCACGACCGGCGAATGGCAGCAACTCATGGGGAAATTAGATGCCGCTTGTGGGAGGGTTGGGGTGAAACCCCGGCGTGGGACAAAAACAGAGATGAAAACGGTTGCGGTGTTCAGTGCTGCGCCAGGGCCATTCCTCGCTTATACACACGGTGATCCGATTCCGATGAATGCGCTGCCTGTCGGCGATGATAGGAAACTCTTCGACTTTGAGTTTGGTGAGTTTCGACACGCGCTTAGAGATGGAATCTATGGTCGTGTCTGCTTCCCGACGTGGTATCATATCAACCGTGTGCCAAATGATGTGGTTGAAAAAATGGAAATAGCGTATCGTGCCGAACTTGCAAAGGGGTGCCCCGAAGCAGCGAACGATACGCTTTTTTTTCGATCCATTGTCGAAGCGTGTGCCTACTGGGCAATTCATTCCAGACTCAATTTTATAGAAAAAGTATGGGAAGAAGACCATAAATGGGGAATCTCAACGCAGCGTCAGATTCTCCTGCTGTGTTTTGACATATTTGGGCAGGTGTCGGAGGAGTTCGGACATCTGGAAGCCCTTGGTGCGGCAGTCCGCGATATAGCTGCCAAATTGAGGAAACGCTGGACAGATTTAGAGGAAATGCCGTACTATCCGGCTTTCCGCTGATACAATAAACATGGACTGAGAAAAATGGGAATTGCAACTGTCAATAACAATCGTATTTATCGCTTAAAAGGCACCCCGAGAGAGATCGGTTTTAATCACGGTCGTGCGTTGAAAGATGTTTTTGAAGAATATATCCACCTTTATGTCGATGATGGATTACAAGCGCTTAACCTCATTGATGTGGAAAAGTTACGGTGTGGTGCGCTGCCATGGCTTCGTACATTGCCATCACGATTTCAGGAAGAAATAGAAGGAATGTCGGACGGATCTGGAATCCCTCTAGAAAGGCTTGCGCAATGGTGGTTTTCGGAAAGCTGTCTTTTGAAAAATTGTAGTGCCTTCGTATGCGAGATTGATGGAAAGGCATGGGTTGGTCGAAACAACGATGCTTGGCTCCCAGACCTGTGGGGATATACCATCATTCGGGAGGTTGAAGGACGCCTTCCCACGATGACTTTTGGTTTGCAAGGAGATGTTTTTACAGCAACAGGCGTGAACAAAGAAAGGCTCTGGCTTCATGCTAACGCTCTTCCTACTTCTGATGCACCGGCTCCAGAAAAACCTCACTTGGACTTTTATATCTTCATTCCAGAAGCACTTGAGACGTGTCGCACGATCTCAGATGTAGAGAACCTGTTGAATACTGTTGACCGCATTGGTGGGATGAACTTATTCGTTGTCGATGGCAAAACGAATGAATTTGTTGTTTTTGAATGTGCTTGTTCAAACTATGCAAGAAGAAATCCGTCGCACAGAAAAATTGTCGCAACAAATCACAGTTGTTCGACAAACAAACGCATCAGCGGCAAAGCCCCTTCGACATCGGAACACCGCTTTGACAGAATAGAAACGCTTCTTGAACAAGAATTCCCTTCACATTTGCCTGATGATTTTATTCGTATTCTTGCTGATAAAGATGTTGAACAACGGAGAGAGGCAGACAATTTTTGGACAGTTTACGCCAATGTTGCGTGCCCAAATCTAGGATTAACTTGGTTTGCCTACGGAGGAACGCCCGCTGCGAGTCAAGGAATCTGGTATAAAATTGATTGGCCATGGTATCAATAGTGGATTCTAAAGATAAATAGACATAAAAAGTAGTAGGCACACGCTGTGTGCTGTAACTCCGCGAATGAGCTCCTGACCTCGCTCGTTCATAGTGTCCAATTAATTCTGAAATCTACTATAATTTGACATGACATAAAGAGTAGCGAGTTTTACCGTATAATATTTTACGCACTACACAATTTTAAGAAAAAGGAGGATTTAAAAATGAAGTGTAATAATGTCCGTGAGGAACTGGTCGCCTATATCGACGGCGAGCTTTCTTCGATGGAAGTGCAAACAATCGAGGCGCATCTTGCAGATTGTAAGGAATGCGCCGCCGAACACGACAAACTGACAACAACAATCGAATCAACACATAAGGTGGGGGACATTCAGCCTGCACAGAATTGGTGGGAAACGTTACAGGAGCGTCTGTATGCACCTGATTCTGATCTTGTGTCCGCGGTTGCTGATCCAAATGTTCAAGCGCCACCGGCTGCTAACGAGGATCTTCAACCCAACAACCAAACGCAGGCAGCCGATACATCGAAGATGCTGTGTGAAAAACGACGTTTTGATCGTGCACAAACCACCAATTGCTAAACGGTGAAGGCAGGATGACATTGTTCTGTACTTCCTTATTTGATTCACCAGCTAGTTAAGCCGTAGAGCCAAAGATTCTAGTTAGCATAGTCTAGCACATAAATCTGATTTGTGTCGGGCAGATTTGACTGATTCACCTCAATCTGTGATTGACCCTGATGATGGACAAGTTCCGCTGGATAGCGTGCGATGAAGTCATCCACCGGCAAGATGTGAGTCAATTTAACCTTGTCGGTTAGGTAGTGCATCGGAATTGTAACCTTCGGCTGAATCGCATCAATGACTTCATCGAGGTCATTCAGTTCAATGGTTGGGGGACCGCCTGTTAGCACAAGCAGGATATCAACGCCCTTGAAAAATTCAAGTTGCGTCTCGCTCAAAGGATTGCCTACATCGCCCATGTGCCCAATTTCGATGCCCTCAACGCCGAATCGATACATTGCATTCTGATCCGGATCGCTTTTATGTACTATGCTCTCCATAGCAGGCACAGATGAGAAACGAATCCCCTTGACCTCCGCTCCGGTCTCGGTAATATCGAGCGCATTAATCACGACCGGATCGCCCGCCACCATATCCGCACAACTGTGAAACCGATCAGTTGCTGAACTCATGATAACGATATCCACCGGTTCGTCGATCGGGTCATAGCCTGCCACTTCGGGGGTATACGGATCGGTTACAATCCGAGTCCCATTTCCTTCTAGCAAAAACGTAGCGTGTCCACACCATCTGATTTTCATAGTATCTCCCTCCTATTGTCAATGTTTATCGATTAATAATAGGTAAGACCACATGCGATGCATGTTCAGGCTCATGATAAATCGTCTGCTCTGCAATCTCAAGCCGCCGTTCGACCCCCAAATCGCCGCCCGTGTTCGGATTCACATCAAAGCGGGGCCAATTGCTGCTCGAAATATCCAAGCGAATCCGGTGCCCCTTCTTGAAAACGTTGGAAGTTGGATAAAGTTCAAAGACAAACTCGTAGACATTACCCGGCTCCAGTAACTCTGGAGTATCCCAACCGCTTCGATAGCGCGCGCGGATGATAGAGTCTGTCAGGTTGATAGCGAGTCCATCGGGAAAGTCATCGCTCAATGGACAGACGTCGATTAGTTTGGCTGTGAAATCGGTATCGCGAGCAGATGATGAGGCGTGGAGTTTGACCGTAATTGGTCCTGTAACTTCCACATCGTTTTCCAACGGGGAAGTCTGGAAGGTCAACACATCGCTGCGGGCATTGAGGGGAAGGGTGTCTTGGCAACCAAAAAATCTTGAGTTCCCACGTTGGTCAAACGCGCCAGCACCCATGATCGGGTCAGCAGCGGAGATCCCGCCACCAATAGTTGGAACGGGGTCTCGCGGATCAAAGCTAAAGCGGCTTGTTAATCCATCAGTGCTCGGCAGCACGGTAGACAATTCGCCATCAACGTGAAGATAATAAGGCGTGAATTGGGTGTCGGGCAGGGGAAAGTCCTGTTCATCGCGCCAATAGCCACTGTGATGGAGGCGCCCCTGATAGTTGGGTATCCCCTCGCCGGTGCCCATCACAAAAATCTTGACCGGCGACCAGTCAGAGACCTCTGTGTGCAGCCCTTTGAGGAAGTGATCGAACCACGCCAGTCGCAAGTCGTTATAATTGATAAAAGAGTGATTCCCGAAATCAACATCGCCTGCATTTGTCACACCCCAGCCGCCGTGCGTCCACGGTCCCATCAATAGCACCTGCCGTGAGTTTTTCATTTTACTGAGTGCGGTATAATTCTCGCAGGTTGCCCGCGCATACGAGTCATACCACCCACCGAGGTAGAGCGTCGGTACATCAGCGTGCTCTTCGTAATACTGAGAAATAGCATACCCGCGTTGCTTCCAATAGTCATCATATTCTCCGTGCGTGAATAGATCGAGCACCCACTGTTCGTAATTCGGCAGCATCCGTAACGGCGATGTTCCTTTCTTGAGCGGCGCACGCGACACCCACTCACCCGCATTTGCAAATGCCCTATCAACGGCGGCTTTGATGTTAGCATCAGCAAACGCTTCCTTGCTGGTGGTTGCCATTCGGAAGGCGTAGATCATGAACCGTTGCTCAAGCGCACCATTTTGTCTCATCGAACAGTGATAGTAATTCGACGCACCAACAGCGACGATCATCGTCGAAAGGTGCGGTGGGTTAAGCGTTGCTAACGCAGATTGGTCACTGCCACAATACGACGCGCCCATCGTGCCAACCTGTCCATCGCTCCATTCTTGAGCGGCGAGCCATTCCACCGTATCGTAGCCGTCGGGAGCTTCTTTGGCGAAGGGATACCATTCACCCTCACTGACGAATCTGCCTCGAACGTCCTGAATCGCGCAGACGTAACCTCGCCGGGCGTAGTAGGTCCCATTTGTCACATTTCCCGATCCTGCTTTGTCGTAGGGAGTGCGTTCCAAGATGACCGGAAATTTTCCTGATGCTGGCTGACCATTAAGCGCAGGCAGATAGATGTCGGTGGCTAGACGAACACCGTCGCGCATCGGAATCATCACGTTGGATTGACAAATTGCGTCGTACTGCTGATATGAGCCTTGATATGATTCGGGCATAAGTTTTCTCCTCAGAAAAGGGGTGTTTAGAGGTATCGGTAAACTCTGATTCTAAGGGGTGCGTTTAATCTATTATCCTAACAGACAAACGGGTGTGCTGCAACAAAAATTCGATATTTCCTTGTTGACATCAGCCTCCAAGTAGGATAATCTAAATGTTATGAACCAAATTTTTTCACATGAAAGTTCTTAATCGGAATAAAAAATTTGGCTCACCATCTTTTATCTCAGAGTTCGACGACATTTGGAGGAAGCACAATGAACACACCACGTATTGATGACCGTGACTGGTCAGCCTTGACGCTTGGCGAGCAGATTCGCCAGATCGAAGTTGAAGGCTATCTCTTACTACCTGACCTACTATCTCCTGACCACGTCGCTCAACTCAAGTCGGAGACTGCGAAGTTGGAAACTACACCGGTGGATTACAGCGTACATCAGCGGGGATGTCCGAACCTCCAATT
>JAGWBT010000083.1:0-2757 GCA_021295755.1 Candidatus Poribacteria bacterium | reverse complement strand
TACAAACGTTTTGAATCGCATCCCGAAGAGGTGATGGTCCCTGCGAAAGCGGGTTCGGCGGTGTTGATTAACCACAAAGTGTTTCACGGAAACTATCCTAATGTTGGTGACTATCCGCGTGAAATGCTGGCTATAGCGTATCGTCCGGGCTGGGCGGGACCCCAAGACAAAGTGTCAACTTGGGATGGTGAAAATTTAGCGAAGCTGCCAGATGCTGTCCGACCGCTGTTGGGCGACCGCAACACCCGTCACTGGGATTATCACGGTGGCAACAAACCGCCAAACATGAAAAAAGAAGCGCCGGGGATGAACCCAAGTCGGTGGGAGCGTGCGTAGGAGAGTGTAGGACAGATTAAAACAGAAAGAAAGGATAAACTCATGGCAAACATCCACATTCCAAAAACTTGGGAAATCCCAGAGCGGGAGGTTACGCCAGAAGCTGCTTTTATCAATCGGCGGCGATTCTTGAGGACGCTTGCCGGTGCCGGTTTGAGCATCGCCGGCGGATCCATGCTCGGTTATGCAACCGAATCGGAGGCAAAGACACCTCCCCAAATAGATCCGAATCTGATGAAATTTGAATCAGTCGAACGAAATCCAGCCTTTACAAAAGTTGATCGCCCCATCACCGACGAAGCGGTTGCCGCCAAGTATAATAACTTCTATGAATTCGGCGGTTCAAAATCGATCTGGGAAGCGGCGCAGGCATTGCCGACCGAAAACTGGAAAGTCGAGGTCACCGGCTTAGTCCGTAATCCTCGTACCTATGACTTGGACGACCTCAAGAATAAATTCCCCCTTGAAGAGCGGGTCTATCGATTCCGTTGTGTTGAGGCGTGGGCGATGGTTGTTCCATGGCTCGGTTTTACGATGAAACACATCATTGACGATGTTGAGCCGACCTCTGAGGCGAGATACGTTCGCTTCATCTCATATTACAATCGGAAGATTAATAAAGGACCAGGACGTCGTACGTCTCACCCTTGGCCCTATACAGAGGGGCTCCGTACCGACGAAATGGCAAACGATCTAGCGTTTTTTGCCATCGGTATCTACGGTCACGAACTTCCAAAGCAGCACGGTGCCCCCATCCGCCAAGTCATACCGTGGAAGTATGGGTTCAAAGGTGCTAAGTCTATCGTAAAAATTGAGTTTCTCAACTATCAACCGAAGACGTTCTGGAATACCCTTCAGTCGCACGAATACGGTTTTGAGGCGAATGTGGAACCCGACGTGCCGCACCCACGGTGGTCACAAGCCTCCGAACGGATGATTGGTAACGGCCCAGCCTTCATGTGGAAAAGACGCGATACGCTGCTCTACAACGGTTACGCCGAACAGGTTGCGCAACTCTACGATCGATGATGCGCTGCTAATTGCAAATTGCGGTCAATCCAGAAATCACAAAATGTAAAACGTCAGGATTTATGCGCTTCAGACTGTAGGGAACAACGATCGTTGTTCCCTGCGGGCTGCGTAAGTCCCCTAAAAATGTAAAATGTAAGAAATTCACGCTTCACGTTTTATCGCTTTATCCTCTTCAGACCAATTCTGCGACATGAGTCGCAACCTTCCGAAAGGCTTCGATATACTGATCTAACAGCGCCTTATTGGGTCTGGAGAAGACCGGAATGGTGAACAGGTCTTCGCGCGGATTCTCAGAAACGGGCAGATCTCCTTCCTGATATGCTACTGCTCGTTTATTTTCAGGGCGCGTGAAAGCAGGGTGGTTCCGTTCTTGGAACACTGCTGACAGGTGATCACTGCCTCCCAGTGCGCTGCTGCTCACGCTCGCGCCTTCCGCCTGTAGCGCTTCGATGAATTTCTCTTTTGACAATCCACCGAGTTCTTCAGAGGCATAGCGGATATAGGGACGGCTATAATACCCGCGGAAGTTATCGGTTGAAGGCTTGATTGGATAGATTCCCGGACACTCTGCAATACCGTCCATCAGATACATCACATTATCGTCACGGCATTTGTTACGTTCATCGAGATGTCGGAGCTGGACACGTGCAATAGCGGCAGAAATTGGGGCGATACGGTATTTGTATCCAAAGCAGGTCCTAGCATACTTGCGATACTTTTCTTCGGGAAGGTCGCGAATCCGTTCATAGTGTCCTAGACAGATTGCCCGCTCGTAATAGTCTAAGTTATCCGTGATCATCACACCACCTTCGCCGCTCGGTAAGAGTTTTCCCCCCTGCATACTGAAACAACCCACATCTCCGATTGTCCCGACCTTTTTGCCTTTGTAGGTTGCGCCGTGAGCGTGCGAGCAATCTTCAACCACGAAGATATTGTGACGCTTTGCAATTTCCATAATAGTATCCATCTCCGCCGGCATCCCACCAAGATGGACGACAATGACCGCTTTTGTGCAGGAGGAAATCCGCCGTTCTATATCTTCTGGGTCAGCGCAACCGGTGAACGGATCAATATCGCAGAAGACCGGGATCGCCTGACAGGAAAGGATGGGCATATACGTCCCCCAAAACGTCGCCGCAGGGGTGATGACCTCATCGCCGGGGCCCACCCCAACCCCGAACAACGCCCCATGAATCGAGGCGGTTCCGTTGTTATGCGCTAGAGCATACTTAACACCGTGATAAGCGGCAAATTCCTCCTCGAACTTGTAAATCGTATCTGAGAACGAGATCTCCCCGCTCTGCAATTGGTTGACGACGGCTTCGGTAACCTCATCATCAATAATGGGCCACTGCGAAGCCTCACTTTGGTCTAAGGTGATGGCTTTAT
>JAGWBT010000082.1:642-20783 GCA_021295755.1 Candidatus Poribacteria bacterium | reverse complement strand
GTGAAACGTGAAAATTGGAAAACAGAATCGTCTCGTTTGTTCATCATAGCGCGATGAACTAATGAACCAACTGCATTATTCAATTATACCTAAAGCACCCACACAATGTAAAGCCGCAATCAAGCAGATAGAGATCGGCATCCAGCACATCCCTCTTGCCTGAAATTTAGGTGATTCGCTGCCTAAATTTTCAGCAGATTGCTGGAAATTACATCTACGTTTTACAATGAACAATCTACCGCCAATAATCTCGAAAGATCCAGCTATCAACCCATTGTTACTGTCTTTCAACCGTTTTTCTTTCTGCGAAAAATACCTATATCAACTACTGGCATCTTTTTTGCCTACGATCATTAACATAAAGATTTGGTCCTTGGCATCGGAAAGATAAATGATCTAATCAGATACAATCTTTTGTTAATCTTTCCTGCGCTTTACGGATAATTTACAATAAGCCGACGAAGGTGCCCACCTAATTAAGGAGACAAAAATGAAAAAAATCCTTCTGAATGATTACAGAATTGCAGGAATTGTTCTGATTTTGATGCTATGTCTAGGTATGAACGCTTTCGCCTTAGACGGCTTCGTCGAAGGTGAAAAGATCGAAACCTCAAAATATATTGCTGATACCATCTGGGTATTGGTTGCTGCCTTTCTGGTTTTCTTTATGCAGGCAGGCTTCTCCATGGTTGAAGCGGGATTTACCCGTGCGAAAAACGCCGTCAATATCCTGATGAAAAACCTAATGGATTTCTCGATGGGGGCTATCGCTTACTGGGCGATTGGATTCGCAATTATGTTTGGCGATGGCAATGGCTTCCTCGGATTGAGTGGATGGTTCGTCTCAGGAGAAACAAAAGGCTTCAGCGCACTAGAATGGAGTTCCGTCCCAACGCTTGCTGCATGGTTGTTCCAACTGGTTTTCGCAGCCACCGCAGCGACAATCGTCTCTGGTGCGATGGCCGAACGAACAAAGTTCAGAAGCTATCTGATTTACAGCGTTTTCATCACCGGTTTAATCTATCCAATCGTCGGACACTGGATCTGGGGAGGCGGTTGGCTGTCAAGTATGGGAATGTTGGATTTCGCAGGCTCAACGGTCGTCCACTCAACGGGCGGCTGGCTCGCTTTAGCAGGTGCAATCGTACTCGGTGCTCGCACCGGTAAGTATGATGCAAATGGAAGACCTCGCCCAATTCCCGGACACAACCTGCCGTTGGCGGCACTCGGTGTGTTTATCCTATGGCTTGGCTGGTTCGGATTTAATCCGGGTAGCCAGATGGCGGCTGATGCAAAACCCATTGCATTAATCGCTGTAACGACAAACCTTGCTGCCGCAGCGGGCGCAATTTTAGCCATGATAACCGCTTGGTTCAAACTCAAGAAGCCCGATGCTGGTATGGCACTCAACGGCGCACTTGCCGGACTCGTTGCTATTACTGCACCGTGTGCTTTTGTTACACCAGCGGCAGCAGTAATTATTGGCGCAATCGCAGGTGTTGTGGTCGTATTCTCGGTACTGATAATTGAAAACCTGAGGATCGACGACCCGGTTGGTGCGATTTCTGTACACGGCGTTTGCGGCGCTTTAGGAACGCTCTTGCTTGGCTTGTTCCATACTGAACAAGGGATTCTCTACGCAGCGGATAAAGGCGCAGCTTTCAAGTTCTTTGGTGCCCAATTTATTGGCGTCATTGCTGTTTTCGCGTGGTGCATGGTAGCAGGCTTTATCCTGTTTTACGGCATCAAAGCGATTGTCGGATTGCGCGCTAGTGAAGAAGAAGAGTTGGAAGGATTGGATTACGCCGAGCACGGTTCCAGCGCGTATCCAGACTTTACAATCTCCTCCATTAACTAGGAGATAGGTAAGCGTTCAGGTAGAGGCTATACCTAGACGCTTGCACAGATACAACAATTCATCAATTCCTCCTTGTGGACAAAGGCGTCCATTTGATAGGGGCGTGCTCCTACAGATGGACGCTTTTTTTAACTGAAATGTTGCTTCAAATGGACAATATAGAAGGTTCGAAAATGAGCAACACAGCTTCTCCATCACGCATCCTAATTTTTGATGACGATACGGAACGAGCGAATATGCTAGTTCAAGCGTTGGAAGTAAGCGAGTATACCGTAGCGGCCCATACCTCATCGGTTGGAGATCTGCTTCCACAGGCGGAAACAGTAAAACCCGATATTATTCTTATTGGCGCAGATGCACCGGGACAGGATATGCTAGCTGATGTTGCAACGATTAGCCAGCAACAGTCGGTGCCAATTGTCATGTTTACACGGGACAATCGTTCAGAAACCATTCGGGCAGCGACTCAAGCAGGAGTTTCAGCATACGTGGTCAATGGCCTTAGTCCCGAACGCATTCAGCCAATCATTGAGGCTGCCATTGCCCGTTTTCGTGAGTTCCAAGCGCTCGCGCAAGAACTAGAAAAAACAAAAACGAGCCTCGCCGAACGCAAGGTTATTGAACGCGCCAAGGGCATCATTATGGAACAGCGAGACTGTACGGAAGCGGAAGCGTATCGAACGTTACAGAAAATGGCAATGGATCGGAAGAAACGTTTGGCAGAAATCGCCCAAGATGTACTTTCAATCGCAGAAGTATTGACAAACAGATAGGCGTATCGTTCAATGGCGAACCAATCCGCCGAGATGAAGTAAAAATAAAAAATCGAGATTCCAAGCCAAAGATGGCAGGATAACGGACAAAGGCGTCCATTTGTGACCGAAGTTAATCGCAAGTGGACGCCTTTTTCTTTTCTGGAAAAGGATCTAAGGACACATGAAAGATTCAAATTTTATCAGAGAAACGAGCGACTCGAAAACAGTTGTTGTTATCGGAAACGGTATGGTCGGACATCGGTTCTGTGAAAAATTAGTCGAGTTTGATGTCGATCGAAAGTTGCAGATTGTAACGTTCTGTGAAGAACCTCGTGCGGCTTACGATCGCGTCGGTCTTACCCAATTCTTCACGAACCGCGACTCTGAACAACTCATGCTCACGAGCACCCAGTGGTACGAAGATCAAGGCATTTCGCTCCATGTGGGTGATAAAGCAACCGCCATCGACAGCGAGCTGCGAGTTGTCCAATCAGAAAACGGGAAGGAAATCCCCTACGACATCGTTGTACTCGCAACCGGCTCCTATCCCTTTGTGCCACCAATTCCGGGTGTCGATAAAGACGGTGTATTCGTCTACCGAACCCTTGAGACAGTCGAAGCGGCAGCCGTTATTGGTGGAGGATTGCTCGGCTTGGAAGCGGCAAAAGCAGCCTACGACCTTGGTCTCAAAACACATGTTGTCGAATTCATGCCCGGCTTGATGCCTCGACAGGTGGATGAAACTGGATCCAATCTCCTCATCAAAAAAATTGAGGAGCTCGGCGTCCATGTCCATGTCGACACAGCGACCAAAGAGATCATCGGTAACGGAAAGGTTGAGGGCATGGTATTCAACAGCGGTGAGGTGATCGACGTTGGAATGGTTATTGTCTCTGCGGGCATTCGACCTCGCGATGAACTTGCGCGTGAATGCGGGATCGAAGTCCACGAACGGGGCGGCATCGTCATCAATGATTATTTACAGACCGACGCCCCAGACATCTACGCTATCGGTGAGGTCGCCTTACACGGCGGGATGATTTACGGTCTCGTCGCACCGGGTTATGAAATGGCAGAAATTCTCGCTGCCCGGTTGACCGGCGATGGGACCCGAACCTTTGCCGGTGCCGATCTGTCGACAAAACTCAAACTTATGGGCGTTGACGTGGCAAGTTTCGGGGATTACACCGCGGATGATTCCATCGCCAAACCACTCACCTACGAAGATCCCTTCGGTGGCATCTACAAAAAACTGCTCTTTACCCTAGATGGGAAAAAGTTGGTCGGCGGCATCTTGGTCGGTGACGCTTCCGATTACGGTAGCCTCATGATGCTTTCAGAGAACGAAACCGAATTGACCACAGAACCGGGGGCGTTGGTGCTCGGTTCAAGCGGCGGCGGCGTGGTTGTATCCGCCACGGAGATGCCCGACGCAGCACAAGTTTGTCAGTGTAACAGCGTCAGCAAGGGCGACATCTGCTGCGCGATTCGTGACAATGAGCTTACAACTGTCGGGGAAGTAAAAACCTTCACGAAGGCAGGCACAGGCTGCGGTGGCTGTGTCCCACTCGTGACTGACCTACTCAAACAGGAATTAGAAGCAGCGGGATTAGAAATCAATACGGATCTGTGCGAACACTTCCCCTACACCCGTCAGGAATTATTCGATATTGTCAAAGTTAAGGAGATTAAAGCTTTCGATGCCCTTATCGCCGAGTATGGACACGGCAACGGCTGTGAAATCTGCAAACCTGCTGTCACATCAATGCTAGCGGGCCTGTGGAACGAGAACATCATGCTTGACAGACACCAAACATTGCAGGACACCAACGATCGTTTCTTGGCGAACATGCAGCGTGGTGGTCTTTATTCCGTCATTCCACGCGTCCCGGGCGGTGAAATTACGCCCGATAAACTCATCGCACTCGGTTCAATCGCTAAGAAATATGAACTTTATACGAAAATTACTGGTGGACAACGCATCGACATGTTTGGCGCACAGTTACACCAACTACCGGACATTTGGGAGGAACTTGTCAACGCAGGTTTCGAGAGCGGTCACGCCTACGGAAAGGCGTTACGGACCGTCAAGAGTTGTGTCGGCACAACATGGTGTCGCTACGCTGTCCAAGACTCGGTGAAGTTCGCCATTCAGGTCGAAGAACGCTATCGCGGTATCCGCTCGCCACACAAAATGAAAGCCGCTGTTTCCGGTTGTATCCGAGAATGTGCCGAAGCACAGGGCAAGGACTTTGGATTAATTGCGACCGAACAGGGCTATAATCTCTATGTCTGTGGAAACCTACTCGCAAGCGACATTAACGAGGAGACAGCCATTCAGTACCTCGATCGCTTTATCATGTTCTACATCATGACCGCTGACAAACTCACGCGAACCTCTGTCTGGCTCGAAAAGATGGAGGGAGGCATTGACTACCTTCGCGATGTAATTGTCCACGACAAACTTGGTATCTGCGATGAATTGGAGAGACGGATGGAGCATCTCGTTGACACTTACAAATGTGAGTGGAGAGAGGTGGTCATGAATCCGGAAATTCGGGAAAAGTTCCGACAATTCATCAATACCGATGAGACCGAAACCGGCATTGAGCTTGTTTCGGAACGCGGACAGCAACGCCCAAAGTATTGGGAAAAGGACCTCATTCCAATCGAAGATGTAACCTTACCATCAAGCGCAAAGTTGAAAGCCTTGCGCGAATCCCCAGATAAACAGTGGATCAAAGTCGGGAGCGTTTCTGACTTTCCCCACGACGGCGGCGCAGCAATCAAATATGGAAAAACACAGATTGCCGTGTTCAATTTCTCCTCCCGTGGTGAGTGGTACGCGACGCAAAATATGTGTCCACACAAGAAGGCGTTCGTTCTCTCCCGCGGCATCATTGGTGATGCGCAGGGCACACCGAAAATCGCCTGTCCACTGCACAAAAAAACCTTCTGCCTCGAATCGGGAGCATGTCTGAGCGGCGAGGATTACGAAGTGCTTACCTTTCCGGTGAAAGTTAAAGACAACGATGTCTACCTTAAACTTCCACCCCAAGATGAACTTGATGCGACTTTGTCAACCGAAAACTTCTGCAACATCGGCGCGTTGCCCAGAGGTCCTGAGAAAGGGGCCGCGAAAGACCCAATCACGCCTTACTTACGGGTGGAACGTCCTGATGGACAGTTGGATTATATCGGCGAGCGGGTAGGTGTGAATATCTCTGAATCCGATATATTGAATTCCTAACACCGCTTTGGAGAGATAATTCTTATTTGGAGGGATATACCTAATGGAAGTCAAAAACAAGGCAACACGAATTAATCTATTCAGTTTGAAAACGGTACAGATGCGTGCTTTTCACATGACATGGGGTGCGTTTTTCCTAGCTTTTTTCGGTTGGTTCGGTATTGCCCCCCTAATGGCAATCGTCCGAGAAGACCTGATGCTGACCAAAGCCCAAATCGGTAACACCATCATCGCTTCAGTGGCGATTACAGTGCTCGTGCGGATTGTTATCGGCCCTCTCTGCGACCGGATCGGTTCGAGGCGGGCGTATACATGGCTGTTGCTTATCGGCTCACTTCCTGTGATGGGGATTGGGCTTGCCAAGAGTTACGAAACTTTCCTGCTTTTCAGATTAGCTATTGGTGCGATTGGGGCGTCGTTTGTCATCACGCAATATCATACCTCTGTGATGTTCGCCCCCAACGTCATCGGTACAGCGAATGCAACAACAGCCGGTTGGGGGAATTTAGGCGGTGGTGTGACGCAGATGGTAATGCCACTGATTTTTACCACGCTGCTTACTTTGGGTATCGATAAATTTCTCGGTTGGCGTTTGGCAATGATTGTGCCCGGTGCAGCACTGTTTCTCACCGGCATCGCTTACTATTTCGTCACACGCGATGCGCCAGATGGAGATTACAAAGAGCTACGCACCCGGGGCGAACTCCCTGCGATCCAAAGCAAAGGCATAGAGTCATTCATGCTCGCAGTTAAAGACTACCGCGTCTGGGCGTTGTTTGCCATCTATGCTGTCTGCTTCGGCGTTGAGTTGACGATTAACAATATCGCTGCGCTTTACTATCACGACCGATTCGGTCTAGATGTAAAGACAGCAGGACTGATTGCCGGGCTGTTTGGCTTGATGAACATCCTCGCCCGTACCATGGGCGGTATGTTTTCCGATCTGTTCGCAAAAAAGATGGGGTTGAGAGGGCGCGTCCTATTCCTATTTATCGCCCTCCTCGGCGAGGGACTCGCACTTATACTCTTCTCCCAGATGGGAGTTTTGGCTGTCGCTGTTGTCACAATGATTGTCTTCAGCCTCTTCGTGCAGATGTCCGAAGGCGCGACCTACGGTATTGTGCCTTTCATCAACAAAAAGGCTCTCGGCGCAGTCGCCGGACTCGTTGGTGCAGGTGGAAACGCAGGAGCAGTCGCAGCAGGTTTCCTTTTCCGTGCTGAGAGTATCACAACACAACAGGGACTGCTATACCTTGGGTTTATGGTTACGGTTGCAGCATTCTGCAGCGTGTTAGTCCGATTCTCGCCGGCAGTTCAAGAAGCTGAGAAAAAGGCATTTGAAGCTGCACTTGCCGATAAAGCAAGGCTAAAAGAAGAAGCCGCAGTATAATACCCATCTGAGTTCATAGGAGACGTCAAATGGAAGCTCCGAAAAAAATAATCGAGTTTGAACTACAACAACTCGTAGTTAGTGCATTGGCGGAACAGCGGGAAATTACTGCGATCGAAAAATATGCCCAGCAGCACGAAAATCACCAACTCCCTCTCCAGCAAAAATACTATCAAGATTTAGTGCCACTGTCTCAACCAAAACAAGGTCAGCAGTACGCCTTTGAAGTAGATCTGGATCGGTGTAGCGGCTGCAAGGCTTGCGTAACAGCATGTCACAGTCTCAACGGTTTGGACGAAAACGAAACGTGGCGTTCCGTAGGATTACTTCTTGGTGGCACCGAAGAAAAACCGATTCAGCAACACGTAACCACCGCCTGCCATCATTGTGCGGAGCCCGCGTGCATGCACGGTTGCCCCGTCAACGCCTATGAAAAAGATGAGATCACAGGCATAGTTAAACATCTTGACGATCAGTGTATCGGGTGCGTCTATTGTACGCTAAAATGTCCCTACGAAGTTCCCCAGTACGACAAGGTACACGGAATTGTCCGAAAATGCGATATGTGTGCCGACCGGCTGAGCGAAGGCGAAGCCCCGGCGTGCGTACAGGCATGCCCAACCCAAGCCCTCGCCATTAAAGTAGTGGATAAAGAAAAAATCCTCGAAGAAAGTCAAGCGACAGCACTGGTTCCGGGAGCACCACCTTCTGACTATACGCTGCCCACAACGACCTATAAGTCGAGTCAAGTCGCCCCCAGAAACATGTTACCGAGCGACTACCATCATCTCAACCCCCAACACTCCCATCCACCGCTCATCATTATGCTAGTGCTCACCCAGTTATCCGTCGGGGCGTTCTGTGTGGATATGTTGCTGAATACATTTCTAAATAACCCCGTAGCCCCTTATCTGAACCCGATACGTTCCGTCGTCGCGCTATGTTCCGGACTGTTGGCACTTGGAGCGAGCGTATTTCATTTGGGACGACCGCTCTATGCCTTTCGCGTCGTTGTCGGTTTGAAAAAATCGTGGTTGAGCCGGGAAGTCCTCGTCTTTGGCCTTTTCGCCATGCTCGCCGTGCTTTATGCCGCCTCGTTCTGGATCGGTAGAATGGAAGATATCCATTTCATGCTCGGTCTTGGGGTGATAATGAGTGGGATGTTGGGGGTCGTGTTTTCCGTTTTGGTTTATGCCGACTGCCAAAAGGAATTATGGCGAGAATTTATAAGTGGATTCAAGTTTTTCACAACAGTCGCTATCCTCGGACTCTCAACCACACTGATCACTTCAACCACAAGCGTTCTGTTCATCAATTCAGTTGGACGAAAGGAAATAATTCTGTTTTCCATCGGTCCGCTATGCCTCGGATTAACAGCCATATCCGCACTGAAAATGCTTTGGGAAGCGTCAATTTTCCGCTATCTGACAGACCATTCCTACTCCATATTTAAGCGTGCTGCGCTGTTAATGGTCGGAAAACTTAATCGGGTGACGCTGCTTCGCTTTCTCACCGGCGGGTTAGGAGGCTTACTTCTACCCCTGCTTGTCTATTATGCCTCGCAGAACATAGACCCCAATTCATCCGATACGGTTCTGCTCATCGGGTTAAGCATTGTGACCTTCTCGTTGACACTCATCGGAGAGTTTTGCGAACGATATCTTTTCTTTACCACCGCTGTCAGCCTTAAGATGCCGGGGGATTTTTAAGTATGAAAAATAAACAACCACAGGCACTCAAAGAAAAAATCAGTTCGATTTTTCATCAATTGGACGGAAAGTTGACTCGTGACCGGCGCTTAGAGTCTGGAAAATACGGTCTTGGCAAAGTCCCTCAACAACTGAAACCGGATGCCACAACGCGAGCAATTTGTGGCTTTTGTTCGACCGGATGCTGTTTGGATATCCATCTGAAAGATGGTCAGGCGGTCAATATCACTCCCACCACAGAATATCCGGTGAACCTAGGCATGGCATGTCCAAAGGGCTGGGAAGCACTGACCCCGCTGAAATCCTCAGATCGAGCAACGACGCCACTATTACGAAACCCGCACGATACACTGGAACCTGTGGATTGGCACACCGCGCTATCCACCTTTACAGAACGTTTCAAAACCATCCAAGAGAAATACGGGAGCGCTTCCGTCGCTTTTTTGAGTACCGGTCAGATTCCGATGGAGGAAATGGCTTACCTAGGCGCGCTAGCCAAATTCGGCATGGGTATCCTACACGGGGATGGCAACACGCGGCAATGTATGGCAACTTCTGTTGTTTCGTACAAACAATCCTTCGGCTTTGACGCACCGCCGTATACCTACAAGGATTTTGAAGAATCCGACGTAATTGTTCTTATCGGTTCAAACCTCTGTGTGGCGCATCCGATCATGTGGGAACGTGTCATGATGAACAGAAACAACCCAGAGATCGTTGTGATTGACCCACGCGCCACAGAAACGGCGATGGCTGCGACCCGGCACTACGCAATCCGCCCGAAGTCAGACATCTATCTTTTCTACGGGCTCGCTCATATTCTCGTCGAAGGTGGCAACATCGACACAGCATATATTGAGACACACACTACCGCTTTCAATGACTTTACCGAGCACATCAAAACCTATACACCGGAGTTCGTCAGTTCAAAGACGGGGATCGAGGTCTCTCATCTCTATCGTTTAGCGGACATGATTGCCCAAGGAGAGCGCGTCTCCTTCTGGTGGACGATGGGCATAAACCAGAGTTACGAAGGTGTTCGTGTCGCTCAGTCGATTATCAATCTCGCCCTGATGACCGGCAACATCGGACGACCCGGTACCGGCGCAAACTCGATCACGGGCCAATGCAACGCGATGGGATCAAGGCTTTTCAGCAACACGACCAATCTCCTCGGCGGTCATGACTTTACCAATCCACAGCACCGCCAAAAAATCGCCGATATTCTCGGTATCAATGTATCCCAAATTCCACAGGAAAATAGTTGGGCTTACGACCAGATTGTCGATGGTATTACTAGTGGCAAGATTAAGGGACTATGGATTATTGCCACCAATTCCTCCCACTCTTGGATTAATCAGGGACGTTTTAACAAAATCATCAAGCAGCTCGATTTTCTCGTCGTTCAGGACATGTATCACACGACAGAATCGGCTCAAAGGGCGGATCTAGTTTTGCCCGCCGCGGCGTGGGGAGAAAAAGAGGGGACTTTCATCAACTCGGAACGCCGCATCGGCTTAATCAAAAGAGTTACTCAAGCCCCCGGCGTCGCGCTCTCCGATTTTAACATCTTTAAGTTAATCGCTCATCATTGGGGATGCGCCGAACTATTCAAAGATTGGGAAACGCCGGAGGATGTCTTCGGTATCCTCAAAAAGGTGTCCAAAGGTCAACCGTGTGACATCACCGGTATCAGAGACTATCAAATGTTGGATAATTTGGGTGGTATTCAATGGCCCTTTAAGGAAGGAACATCGTTAAGCGGAAATGAACGCCGATTGTTTTCCGATGGTCGTTTCTACCATCCTGACGGCAAAGCGAAATTCCTTTTTGAAGAGCCACGTCAGTCTCTTGAGACACCCGATACCGAATATCCATTTTGGTTGCTCACCGGTCGGGGCACCACAGCCCAATGGCATACGCAGACACGGACATGCAAATCTTCTGTTCTGCGCAAACTCTACCCGGAGGAGGTTTATGTCGAAATCAACGGGGATGACGCACGAAAACTAGGGATTGGTCCCAATGAATTGATCAGTCTTATTTCTCGGAGGGGGCAGATTCAGGCACGCGCGCATATCACTTATCAAGTTCAGCGGGGACAGATCTTTATCCCAATGCACTATGAGGAGACCAATAAGCTGACCTTATCCCAATTTGACCCCTACTCCCGGCAGCCCTCCTACAAAGCATGCGCCGTAAAAATTGAGCGGTCAAGGTCAATCCGGGATCACATTCAACCCTTTGGAAAAGATGAACCCATGACCGCCTCCGAAGATATCCAACATGCAAACATCTTGCTCATCATTGGTGTAGACATGGCGGAGAATCATCCTATCCTTTTTCACATGATCCAGCGGCGTCGGTCAGAAGAGCGGAGTACGCGGATTATTGTTGTTGATTCGCGTCATACGCTAACCACCCAATATGCGGATGTGCATGTGTCCCTCACCTCCGGCGGTGAGGCGGCTTTCCTACAGCTTGTCGCCAAACGCCTATGCGCTATGGAACGCATTGATAAGCGGTCTGTCAAACGAAACCCTCAAGGATTCAACACATATCGTAAATTTTTGGAAACACTTGACGAGCAAATCCTGATCTCTACCTACCAACTCCATCCAGCGCGCATCGACGAAGTGGTCGAATTTCTGATGATGCCGGGACATCTATTCAGTTTCTACTATCCAGAGAATGGGCAGAGCACACATGGCGTAGGAATAGATGTCACCCTTATGAATCTACATCTCCAGTTAGGACAAGTTGGGATGAAGGGATCGGGCTACCTTGCGTTGAGAGGATAGATTTTTGCGTTTCGGTGGGTGCCCTACCCGTTCCATAGAAAAAGAGCCTACCCTCAAATCACACAAAATCGAAAAAATTCTGTTTACTTTTGAATCCGATAGTGTTATACTGCCTGATAAGGAGCTTGAAACAATTTTCAAGTTGAACGTAGTGAAATCCCGTGCCGTTCCGCCTGTCCCCCTGGTCTCGTCTGTCCCGCCTGTCCCGATTTATCGGGGATCCGTCAGGGATTTATCGGACGATTCATCGGGGATCTTATCGGGGCAGGTAACGATCGTCTAAACCTAAATGGAGGTCAAAATGCACCAACAACCACACAGTGTGTTTAGGTTTCAGAAACATGCAATAAAACCTATAAGGCTTTTAAGACACGGTAAGCCCAGAAGTGTTCTGGGACTGCTGTTCGTACTGATGTTCTTAGCGCTCCCAAAACTTGCTCTCGCCGAAGATGCTCTGGATTCAGGTGACACCGCCTGGCTGCTCACAGCAACAGCGCTGGTTCTGTTCATGACCATTCCCGGTCTTGCCCTGTTCTATGGCGGACTGGTGCGTGCAAAAAATGTTCTATCGCTATTGATGCAGTGTTTTACGCTGACGGGACTGATTACCGTTATATGGATCGTGATTGGTTACAGTATTGCCTTTGATACAACCGGCATGTCTATGAAAGTAACCAATGGCCACTCATTTGTCGGCGGGCTCAGTAAGGCGTTCCTTCGGGGTGTGAATGCGGATAGCTTATCAGGCACTATCCCGGAAACAGTGTTTATCTGCTTCCAGATGACCTTTGCCATCATCACACCCGCCCTGATTGCGGGTGCCTTTGCGGAACGAATGAAATTCTCCGCTATGCTCTGGTTCATGGGGATCTGGTCTATAATTGTGTACGCGCCAATCTGCCACATGGCGTGGGCTGGAGATGGCTCATACTTTGGAGATATTTTGGGCGCACTCGATTTTGCTGGTGGAACTGTGGTACACGTCAACGCGGGTGTTGCAGCGCTTGTTGCTGCACTAATGATTGGCAAACGCTACGGCTATCCTGAGACCCCCATGCCACCCCACAACTTGACCCTGACAGTCATCGGTGCCTCCATGCTCTGGGTCGGCTGGTTCGGTTTCAATGCCGGTAGTGCTTTGGCAGCCGACGGCACGGCAGGGATGGCGATGCTAGTCACACAAATTTCTACAGGCACCGCCGCATTGGCTTGGATGTTTATTGAGTGGATAAAGTACAAAAAGCCAAGCGTGCTAGGTATCGTCACCGGTGCTGTCGCAGGGCTTGTGGCAATTACCCCTGCATCCGGCAGCGTTGGACCGATGGGCGCATTGGTTATCGGATTCGTTTCAGGCGTAATCTGTTTCTGGGGGGCGACCAGCCTCAAGCATAAGCTCGGATACGACGATTCGCTCGATGCCTTTGGCGTACACGGCATCGGTGGTATCGTTGGATGCTTGTTGACCGGCATATTCGCCGCAGAAGGATTAGGTGGAATGGGAATGGACAAGAGTATCGGTTTACAACTTTGGAGTCAGTTTGTCAGTCTCATTGTGACCATACTTTGGAGCGGGATTGTTTCCTTTATTATTCTCAAGGCTGTTGATAAGGCGGTTGGTTTACGCGTCAAATACAACGATGAACAAGAAGGATTAGACCTCGCGCTACACAACGAACGAGGCTACAACCTGTAGAACTACAAAGAACCGCAGATTTCATAGAACTACGCCGATGGGGAATCACCCGCGAGATTCTATGGAATCTGTGGTTTTACATTAAAGGTCACCTGCTTTCGCCAGACTCCGGTGGACGATTTCAATCCATCGACCCGTCGAAATGAAACCGGCTCCCCAAGAACGCCACTTTTTGGGAAGTCCCGCCGCTTTAATTTCTTCCAAACTTTTTCCCCCTTCTATCTGATCCCGAATCACCTCCGTTGTCGCCACAAGCGTCCGGTGATAAGTCCTGAGATCGTCAACCTCCGAAAGTGGACCGTGTCCCGGAATCAGCTTTACATCGGGCGGGAGTTCGGTTAAGAGTTTCTCAATATGCTTTATTAATCCCTCCACATCACCACCGTTATTCAAATCAACGTAGGGAAATCGCCCGGAGAAAAAGAGATCCCCCATATGCACAACGTTTGATCCAGTAAAGAAAATGACGCTGTCCCCATCCGTATGACTATTCGGAAAGTGGATGACACGAATCTCTTCGCCGTTGAAGTGGATAGACAGCGAATTGTCGAATGTAACCACCGGCAAGGCTTCTTCGGAAGAAGATTCCATCTGTAACCGTTTCCGGACATTGGTGTGAGAGATGATGTGCGCCTCAGTTCCGAAGATGCTGTTACCACCGGTATGATCACCGTGAAAATGGGTGTTGATCAGAAACTTTAATGGTTTCTCACCTAACTCTTTGAGTGCATTCCGAATCTTTTCCGCCAACGGCGCGAACTGATCATCGACCAACAAAATCCCGTCCGGTCCCACCGACGCACCGATATTCCCGCCAGCCCCTTCCAGCATATAGATGTTGCCGGCAACGTGAGTCGTTTTAATCTCGATCCTTGCGAAATCCATCTGCGCCCAAGCAGTTATGCACAAGAAAGTAGCAATCGCCGCAACGATTGTATAAGCCAGACGTTTCATAGCTTTTCCTTTCGCACTCATTTCGCCTGTAAAGCCTGATGTGCCAACATCCGCAGGCGGTCCGTATCCGTCAGGTAATGCTCAATCTGCTCTGCAAATTCGGCAAGCGTTTCTTCTACTGTGGCAGCCGTGGTATCAAGAATAAATTTTCTGCGGATCAGCGAGGCTGCGTACTCTTCCTCAAACCGTTGCAGAACATATTCAATGTCTTTCTCCTGTAAGACGCCGAGCGGCTGTGGATTCTCTCGCATCCGTTGTGCGATAGCTTCGGCTGACGCTTTCAGCAGGATAAGCACCGTGTCAGGTGCTTCCTCCATAATCGTTTTCTCTACCGCGCGTGCCATTGTTGTGCGCTCGGCATATTCACCTTTGCCACCGTAGCCGTAATACAACGGCGCATAGACCGCTTCCTCGATATGAAAGCCAGTCATGTTGTGATCCGGATCGTTGTAAAATGCGGGCTGCAGATGGTACTCAATGATATAACGCTGAAACATCTCCTTGAGCCGTGGACTCAGCGCCGCAAATTGATCTTGATCTTCTTCTGTTAATTCATTAGAAGGGATGGTAAAATGGTCATGGAAGCCGCGAGCACCACCCAGTGTATCATCTATCCATTTCACAATCTCATTGGCTAACGTTGTCTTACCGGCGTATTCACAGCCGACGAGGATAAGTTTCATAATGTCTTCCTCCTAAACAGTAGGGGCAATCCTTGTGGTTGCCCGCTTTGGGCAGGTACAAGACCTGCCCCTACAAAAGTAACGCCGGATCCATCCGTCCGAATATGCCGATGCAACGATGGATGGCGCAGGTTCTCAACCGTTGGTCTAAGTCAGTATAGCAGAGAACCCAATCTCCGTCAACAGCACAAATAACCAGTCAAATAACCCAAGTTAGCACCTATCGCCTATCGGAGTGACGAAACGCCTCACTCAATGAACTAATGTACTAAAATATATACAGGAGATACCAAATGCCCACGACAAAACGTTTTGAACATCCGAAGACCCCATTTCCCGTCGGGGTAGAGTACTACCGTGCCCCTACACCTAAACTCGATTGCTGGGATGAAGACTTTGCTCGATTGAGTGCGGCGGGTTTCCGGGTGGTGCGCAGTTTTACCTATTGGAACTGGATGGAACCGCGTCCCGGCATCTACGAATTGGCTGACTTCGACTATATGTTCGACTTGGCAGAAAAACATGGATTGTCCGTCTGGCTCGATATCGTGCTGGGAACACATGGCGCATGCCCGGAGTGGCTGACCCGTGAGCATCCCGATATGCGGGTCGTCAACCACCGTGGTCAACGTGCAGAAACCGACGCGGGACCCGCTTATCCACAAGGCGCGATGATCCACTGCTACGACCATCCCGCTTGGCGCGAATACGGCGGCGGACTGTTGCGCCACGTAGTGCACCGCTATAAAGACCGACCCAACTTGTTAATCTGGGGACTCTGGGATGGAGTGAATCTGGCATCGGTCTGGCACCGAGATGGCGATGGCTACCCGTGTTACTGTGAAAACACAATTGCGAAGTACAAAAAGTGGCTACGCGAGCGATTTACGCTAGACACCCTCAATACCCGTTTCTCACGCCGTTATCGCCGCTGGGAAGATGTGGAACCGCCTCGATCTGATCAGAACGTCGTCGAAATGCTGCTCTATCGTGAATTTCACTACGAGAACCTAGCAAATCATCTGCAATGGATGGTAGACGAAGTCGAGGAGATTGACCCCCATCATGAGGTGAGATCACACGGCGGCTGGTCGCCACGACCTTGGGATGAGCGGTGTGCGCGGATTGTGGACAGCTGGGGGATGTCGATGTCATCTAACAATCTGCTCACATCGGATGGCCCTTATCAAATTGCAGATCGAGCGTTCAGCTTCGACTGGTCACGGAGTGCCGGGCGCAACGGACGTTGGTGGAATGAAGAAATCTACGCAGGTATGTCGAGGGGTGGAGTGACATGGAAAAAACAATCCGATCCACGAGAACTGACTACACTCCTCTGGATGACCTTAGCAGGCGGTGCTGCAGGAACGATGTTTTGGCAATATCGACCCGAGTATCTCAGCTTCGAGTCTCCCGGCTATAACTTAGTTGCTCTAGATGGCGAGCCAACCCCCCGTTTCGATGCGGTGGCGCGTGCAATAGCACAGATTGAGGGACTCACCGAACACCTACCTCTGGAATGCCCACGCGCCGACGTAGCCATCGTGTACCACCCCGAATCGCAGGAACTTTTCAGCTATAACGATGAATCCGACCACTTCTTAGCGGATCTGCGTGGTGTGTACCGGACGCTCTGGACGCACGGCATCTCTGCCGAGGTAATCACACCCCGGATGGACTGGTCGGGATACCGGCTCCTGTTTCTGCCGAATGTCGCATTGATGGATGCAGAAACACAGGAACGAATTGAACAGACGCTACAAGAAAGCTCTGAAACGCATTTCGTGGCAGAGGGGAGTTTCGGCATGTATTCCGCCGATGGACAGTCGAGCTACCGTCCGCCGGAAGGATTTGCCGATCGGTTCGGTGTGCGGGTAGCGGACTTCTCAGCGGTGACGCCGTACGACATCGAATGTGGACGGAACATCGTGGAAACCCCTTACGGACAAGCAACTATTCAGACGCCGTGCGGATATGCTATCCTAGAACCACGCAACAATACCCGCTCCATCGCATCTTTGGGCGATGACACCGTAGCCGTGCAGACAGCGGATCGACGTTTCACGTGGTTCGGCTTCACGCTATCGGCAGGATTCGGCGATGTGGGCCAGCCCGACCTAGTTCTCGGACTGGCGGATGAATTTGGAGTACACCCCGCGGTATCCGTCGAAGGAGATCGTGTGGTGCCGATTGTGCGAAAATCACGCCGTGGCGGATGGCTGCTGTTCGCCTTCAACCTCGAATCGCAGCAGGCACATGTCACCTTACGTCCCACATGGAAAACAAGCCACGCTCACGACCTGTTGGCTCATCGTGACGTGCCGATTACAGATGGTGCATTCCATATCACCATCGAACCTTGGGAGGTTGCGGTCATACACTGTGCTGAAGCTTAAAACCGGTCTGATAAGTCTAATGAGACACTCCAAACTGGTGCGGTTAGGATGCCGCATCTACCGGTCTCCCGTTTGGTAGGCGCAGTTGGAAACAGCACCTACCAAACACCGGGAGCGAAAGTGTCTATTTATTTTTAGAATTCACTATAGTTGGAGAATCTTGGTCTTTAACCGTGATCAATCCTGATTCGCAGGAGTCAATAAATGATAAAACCGATTATCACCGCAGAAGAAGCTGTGCAGATGGTACAAAGTGGGGATACCCTCGTTATCGGGGGCAGCGGTGCCGGACACGCCATCCCTGAAAAACTCATTGAGGCGTTAGGGAAACGATTCCGAGCAACGCTTCAGCCGCGCGACCTGACCGTTGTTCACATCAGCGGGATGGGCGATCAAGGCGCACTCGGCTTGGGACACCTCGCCGACCCGCGCCTGATTAAAAGAGACATCGGTGGGCATTGGGGGATGTCGCCACCGATGGCAAAGCTCGCGATCGAAAACAAAACCGAGGCGTACAACCTCCCGCAGGGTGCGTTGTCATGCCTGATGCGGAGCATCGCCGCCGGTGCGCCGGGCTACATTACCCATGTCGGTTTGCACACATTCGCAGATCCCCGAATCGAAGGTGGCAAACTCAACGAACGGGCGACGGAAGATTTGGTCGAAGTCGTCACGCTGCGAGGCAAGGAGTACCTAATGTACCACAGCTTCCCCGTCAACGTCGCCTTCATCCGCGGCACAACCGCAGATCCCGATGGCAATATCTCAATGGAAGATGAGGCAGCTTACTTTGAAATGCTTTCGGATGCGCAAGCGGCGCGGAATTCCGGAGGAAAAGTCATTGCACAGGTTAAGCGCATGGTTGAAAAACGTGGCATCGATCCCCGTATGGTCAAGATCCCCGGCACCCTTGTCGATGCGCTCGTACTTGCCCCAGACCAAAAACAGACCTACCAGATCGACTTTGATCCAGCACTGTGTGGGGAGGCTCGCGAAGGCGACCTAAGTATGGGAAGGCTCTCGCTCGATGAGCGCAAAGTCATCGTTAAACGAGCGGCGTTGGAACTACGTCCGAGTGTCGTGGTAAATCTCGGATTTGGTATGCCCTTTGGTGTCGGGATGATCGCCGAAGAAAGCGGGATCGAAGATCAGATCACCCTCAGCATCGAACAGGGCAGCTTGGGCGGCATTCCTGCGGGTGGACTCGATTCTGGCGCGATGTACTATCCGATGGCGATCTTAGATCAACCCTACCAGTTCGACTCATATCAGGGCGGGGGCATTGACATTGCATTCCTCTCGCACGCCCAAGTGGATGGATACGGCAACGTGAACGTCAGCAAATTTGGCAGCCGCATCCCCGGCTGCGGCGGTTTCATCGACATCTCCCAGAATGCGAAGAAGGTTGTCTTCTGCGGCACCCTCGCCGTGAAGTCAGAGGTCGAAATCCAAGATGGCAGGGTCAAGGTCGTTAAGGAAGGCGTAGTGCCCAAGTTCGTCGAGCAGGTGGAACAGATCACCTTCAGCGGCAGATACGCCCGCGAAACGGGGCAGGAAGTTCTGTACGTCACCGAACGCGCCACCTTCCAACTGACGAACCGCGGTGTCGAGTTAAAGGAGGTCGCGCCGGGGATTGACATCCAACGGGATGTGATAGATGGGATGGGCTTCAAGCCAATCGTTGAAGATGTCTCAACAACCGATGCAAAGGTGTTTACCGACCAAACTTTGGCATTCTCAAACTTTTAAATCAAATCATGATTCAACAGAAAGGAGGTAAAAACTAATGTCACGACTGAAGGACAAGGTTGCCGTTATTACGGGCTCAGGTATGGGATTAGGTCAAGCGATGGCATTGCTATTCAGCCGCGAGGGTGCCAAAATTGTCGTTCCCGATATCAATACAGAGGCTGGAGAGGAAACGGTGGACGCTATCCGCAAGGAAGGAGGCGACGCGATTTTTGTTCGAGCGGATGTCTCCAAGGGGGATGATGCTGAACGCATGATTAGTGCAGCCGTTGATTCCTATGGTAGCGTTGATGTCTTGGTCAATAATGCGGGGGTACAGGTTGAAAAGAATGTCCCCGACACCACCGAGGAGGAGTGGGACTACGTTTTGGGTGTGAACCTCAAAGGCACCTTTCTCTGCTCAAAAGCCGCTATTCCGCAGATGCGTCGTCAGGGTGGTGGGAGCATTATCTGTATCTCATCCATTTCAGGCCTCGTCGGACAGCCGAACCAAGCGTCCTACAACGCCTCCAAGCACGGCGTCATCGGACTGGTCAGATCCATGGCGTGCGACCACGCCCAAGAGGGTATCCGAATCAACGCAATCTGTCCCGGATCTATGAACACACCCATGGCAGCAAACATCCCGGAAGAACACCTCGCACCGTATCGCAAAGCGAACCTTTTTGGGCGTTTTGCGGAACCGATAGAGGTCGCCTATGCCGCCCTATTCCTAGCAAGCGATGAGTCGTCGTATGTCACAGGTTCTGTGATGACCGTCGATGGTGGGTATACGACGAAATAGGCTAACCTGAGTTGCTAGGGTGTGTTGATATTTTGCCTTCATTGACGTACTCCAAAAGCTAAAGCATTTGGATTCTTGTTAGGGAATCCACTTTCTAATTGTGCGGTCAACACGACTGC